>JAGRHX010001219.1 GCA_020444775.1 Gammaproteobacteria bacterium | reverse complement strand
AGCGGCCGTCGCCGAACCAGACCGGACCTTCCGACCAGCGACAGCCGGTATACAGGCGCTCCACCGCGCTCTGCTTGATCCAATATCTGTCGAAGCGCGGATCCAGGGCCTCGATGGCCGGATCCGGGTAGCGCGGCAGGTCCCGCCAGCCCGCGGTCGTGGGCAGGTCTTGGGGTCGATCGCCGTTCATAGAAACGCTCCTTGGGATACTCTCCTTGGGACACTCTCCGTGGGACACTCTCCTCGGGGCATTCACCCTGGGGCATCACTCGGTCGTTGCTCGAATGGGAGTATTGCCCAGTCGCGGGTCGGAGGCGAGCGGACCGGCGCGACTCAAGTCGCGTGCCCGCCGACCGACAGACAGAGCGAACAAGAAAAACTCGCGAGCGGGCCCGCCCCGGGGCGAAATCCTTCTCGACCGGCGGCTATGACCCGGCGCCGTCCGATCGACGCTCGCGACCAACAAGGCCTTGTGTGTGTCCAACAGCGACGTCTTCAAGACACTCGAGCGACTCCGGCAACCGTTGTGGGTATTCGATACCGACCACTCGCGTGTGTGCTGGTCCAACGCCGGTGGTCTTGCCATCTGGAACGCCATCAGCCTTGACGAGCTGACCGCGCGCGACATGGGCACGGACATGTCGCCTGAGGTCGCCAACCGGCTCCGCCAGTACCAGAGCGATTTCGAACGTGATCCGACCGCCTCGTTCACCGAGCTATGGACGCTGTATCCGAACGACACGCCACGTACCCTGCAGATCGTCTACAGCGCGTTTCGACTCGACGACGGCCGCATGGCGATGCTCTGCGAGGCCCTGCAGGATCATCAGCTCGATGCCGACGGCCTACGCAGCGCGGAGGCGTTGATCCACACACCGGTGATGATCACCCTGTACGACCAGAACGGTCGGGCGCTGTACAGAAACCCGGCCGCCCGCGCTTCGGTGCGCGACATGGGCGAACGCCTGGATGCCCGTTTCGTGCACGAATCGGCCTGGCGCCAGACCCAGGCGGCACTGACCGAAAGCGGTGTCGCCAACCTCACCGCTTTCGTGCGCACCAGCGCCGGCCGACGCTGGCACGACCTCAACGCGCGCCGCTGTCACGACGCGGTCTCCGGCAACTGGGCCTGGCTGGTCAGCGAGGTGGACGTCACCGGTCTGAAGAAGACCGAGGAGCATGCCCGCTTTCTCGCCCAGCACGATCCGCTGACCCGACTGCCCAATCGCAGTCACGTCGCTACCGGTTTCCAGGCACGGCTCGAGCAGATCCGCGCACGGGGCGATCAGGGCGCGGTGATCTTCATCGATCTGGACCACTTCAAGAAGGTCAATGACTCGCTGGGCCATGCGGCGGGTGACCGCCTGCTGGTGGAGATTGCCAGCCGTCTGCGCGCGGTGGTGCGAGAGGACGATCTGGTAGCGCGTCTGGGAGGCGACGAGTTCCTGGTGCTGGTCTCCGCCCGCGACGTTGTCAGTCACGTGCGCCGGCTCGCGGCGCGTATCGCCGACTCACTGTCGCGGCCGATGCAGCTGCTCGGGCGTGAGGCCCGTGTCACCCCGACGTTGGGCGTGAGCCTGTTCCCGCACCACGGCGAGGACATGGAGACCTTGATGCGGCATGCGGATCTGGCCGTCTATCAGGCCAAGGACCGGGGCCGCAATACCATGGTGTTCTTCACCGCCGAGCTCAACGAGGCGGTGCAGTCGCGAATCGCGCTGGAGACCGACCTGCGGCACGCGCTAGAAGAGCAGCAGATCGAGGTCTTCTATCAGCCCCGTCTGCGGGTCCAGGACAACCGGGTCTGCGGCGCAGAGGCGCTGGCTCGCTGGCGGCATCCCGAGCGCGGACTGGTCGCACCCTCCGAGTTCATCCCGTTACTCGAGGACAGCGGCCACATCCGCGATCTGGACCTTCTGGTGCTCGGCAAAGCGGTGCAGCAACAGCTCGCCTGGTCGCGACTGGGCCATGACCTGGTCGTGTCGGTGAACCTGTCGGCCTCACAGTTCGCCGACCCGAGACTCGCCCAGACCCTCATCGATAGGGTGGTCGAGGCCGGCGCCCGGCCGAACCGTATCGAGCTCGAGATCACCGAGTCGATCCTGCTCGGCCACGACCGAAGCACCGTGCAGACGCTGACCACACTCGGCCAGGCCGGGTTCCGAATCGCCATCGACGATTTCGGCACGGGTTATTGCAACCTTGCCTACCTGCACCGCTACCGACTGGATTGTCTGAAGATCGATCGCTCTTTCATCGGAGCGTTGGACCGCGCACGGCCGATCACCGAGCTGATCGTCTCGATGGCCCAATTGCTGCAGCTCGACATCGTCGCCGAAGGCGTCGAGACCGACGCCCAGCTGGAATGGCTGCGCGCGCGAGGCTGTCAGGAATACCAGGGCTTCCTGTTCAGTGCGCCGTTGCCGGCCAGCGAGTTCACGGCACTGCTCGATGCCGATCCACATCGTCCGCTGTCCGTCCCGCCCGACGCTCGGCCGCAGCAGCCCAGCCTGACACGCG
>JAGRHX010001218.1 GCA_020444775.1 Gammaproteobacteria bacterium | reverse complement strand
CGGAACGAATCTTGCCGACGGCAACCCGCATACGCTGCATTGGCAACGCGATCCGGCCGGTCAGGTGAGCGTGACGCTGGATGGCCGAAGTCTGCTCGAGCTGCGGGATGATCAGGGGATGCGTGGCTTCGACGGTCTGGTCATCGCCTGTAAGGACATACAGCTCGATGTGCGCAGCGTAGCGCTCTCAGTGCCGGCCAACTGAACGCAGCGGTCACGAGCGACGCGGTCTCGGCGCGAGCGGTCAGGCGCCCCTGGCCTGGAGCCGGGTGCGCCTCATCGGCGACCCTTATGGGCGACTCGCGGCGGCCGAGCCCATCGCCGTCGCGATCTGCGCGTTGTCGCGGGCATCGATATCGGCCAGCAGCGCATCGAGGATCTCGGCGTAGGCACTCTCCAGGGCCCTGGCCGCGTCGTTCAGGGTGCTTGTGGTTTCGAGTCGTATCGACGATGCGTCGTCGCCGGCGGGCGTGATCGCGCGCACCCGCGAATAACGCTCGAGCAGCAGGACGCGACGCTCCTCGTTGTCCATCAGGGTGAATTCAACGCTCAACGCCACCTGGTCGGCGGGCTCCCCGCTCTCGTCCAGGGCGCGTAGATGCTCCAGACGCCGGATCTGTCCGTCCAGCTCGTAGCGGGAATCCACACGAACGTCGGGGGACACCACCAGTGGTGCCAGCGCTGCGCTGCGCAGGTAATCGATGGCCAGCTCCTGCAGATGGATCGTGGGTGTATCGGTCCAGAAGTGGTAGTTGTATTGCGACAGCGTCTCTGGTTGAGCCCGGTCGGCGTAGACCAACGGTCGCTGACTGACCAGGCCGTCGCCACGAAAGCGCTGCACCAGCAGGTTGCCGTGCAATGGCTTGCTGCTCGACCGTGCAGCCGGCTCCAGGCTCATTCGATAGTAGCGATCCGGTGGCTTGACCGGACCCTGACCGCACGCGGCGAGCATCCCCGCGCTGACCAGGCCGAGCAGCATGGCGCGCACCGTGCTGGCCTTGGGGACGCGTGATTTCGGGCTTCGGGTTCGCATCAGTGGCATTGCTCCTCGGCGTTCAGCGCCGGACATTCGAACCGCGCCGAGTCGTGGACCTGCCGGCCCGCCACCGGGATCCCGTGTCGTACCGACAGTCCTTCGACCGCAGGGCACGCGGCGCGTGTGTCGTCATTGTGCTGTGCGGATGCGTTCATCGGAGACCGTCGTGCCGCGCAGTAACAGACCCGGATTCTGTTTGATGGCGCGCGAGAACTCGTACATGTTGCGACTGGTGCCTTCCAGATCACGGGTCAACGAATCGACGTGCGTGGCGAGCACGCCCAGGGTGTGCTGCAGGTCCTGGATGGATCGTCGTAGCGCCGGTCGATTCTCACCAACGGTCTCGTTCAGGGCAACCAGCAGAGTGTCCAGCTTGCCGGTGCTCGACTTCAGCCGGGTGCTCAGCGCGGCGACGTTCACCGCCGCTTGTGAGAAGCCGTCCAGCGCACCTTGCACCTTCTGCACCGTGGTCTCGGTGAGCAGCGTGCCCAGTCGGCTGTTCAGATTGCCGCTCAGCTCGGCGACCGCCGCTGAAGCCTCCGCCACGTTGCCAAGGGCCAGCTCGACCTTGTCGGCGGTTCGGTCGCCCAGCAGTCTATCCAGCTGGCCACGGCTGTCTCGCATCAGCACCTCCAGCTCGACGGAGGCCGATTCCAGATTGGCCATCACGGTGTCGAGCTGTTCGGCATAGCGCGGCTTGAGCATGCCTTCCAGGCGTTCCGACAAGGTGGGCACGGTCACCGCGAGCCGGTCCGTGATCGCGTGCACGTTGTCAATGATGGTCTTTATCTGGGTGGCGCTCTCCTCGCTGAGGATGCGGCCGACGCCGAGGTGCGCGTCGCGGGTGAGCTGCTCCAGGTTACCGGCGCTCATCAGCATCCGCGCGCTGAACTCATCCGCCTCTATACGCAGCTTGGCCACCAGCAACGCGGCGTCCTCTGACATCGCCAGCACGTTGTCCAGCGCCAGGCCGACCTTGTCGGCGTTGTCGTCGCTGAGGACCTTGCGCACCGTGCCGGTGGCGGCCCGCAGCTCGGCCGAGGTCAGCATGACGTCGTCGATCAGCGCGGGTGTCCGTCGGGCCAGCTCGTCGGTGATATCGGCGACGTTCTCGATGACGTTCGCTCCATGGTTCTCGAGCGCGACTCCGACCGTGTCGATATAGCGCTTGAGGTTCTCGACCAGTGGCGCGACCGTATGCTCGGCGATGTGCCGTACGGTATTGGCGGTGTCGGTCATTGCCGAGAAGGGATCGACATTCGCGATCCCGGTCATGGTGTCACCGGGTTGCAGGGGGTTGCCGGCCCGACCCGCGCGTATGTCTATGGACTTGGCTGCCAACAGTCCGGCGGCCCGAACCTGGGCGACACTGTCTTTCGGCACCTGCCAGCCCGCGAACGCCGTGTCCACCGACAGGGTCAGCTTGAAACGGATGCCGTCGGGCTGGACCTCGGGCTCGATGAACTCCACCTGGCCGACCGGATAGCCCATGTAAAGGACCTGGGAACCGTATTTGAGCCCGGTCACATCGTTGAATATCGTGTAGTAGCGATCCCGTGTGCCGGTCTTGCCGGTCAGCAAGGCCAGACTCAAGACCAGCCCGCACAACACCACGAGCACGAAGGCGCCCACCGCCACGTAGTTGATCCGGTCGTCTCTCACGGTCTGGGTTCTCTCCGCCGTCGGTCCTGATCCGAGGTTCTGATCCGAGGCCCTTCAATCAAGGCCGTCTACCCTGTCGATCTCACACCCCGGGGTGCCAGCGGCTGCCGGTCAGGCGAGCCAGGTAGGCCTCGGGATCCAGCGGCTGTTCCTCCAGGGTGCGGTTCAGCAGATGCTGCACCCGGACGTTGTCGCTGGCCCGTACCTCGTCGACCGTGCCAATGGTGAGGATGCTGCCGCGATCCAGCACCACGATCCGATCGGCGATCTTGAATGCGCTCTCGAGCTCGTGCGTGACCACGACGATCGTCATGCCGAG
>JAGRHX010001217.1 GCA_020444775.1 Gammaproteobacteria bacterium | reverse complement strand
TCATCGCCAACAACAAGGCCGAGGGCTGCGCGCCCCTGACGCTCGAGGCGCTGGCCAAGGCCATTGAGCTGGACCGCGCCCGCGATTGAGCCGGCGCAGGTCCCGCGCGGCGTCTCGGACCGCCAGAACTTCCGACCAATGGTGCCGACAAACAAACACCAGGCTCACCGACCAACCGGGAATCAGACCGTGACACAGCCTCGTCAATCCGCCGGCTGCCCGCCGTTCGCCCCGCCTCCCGCCGCGGCCCGCGCCATACCCACATGGCCATGGCCGCTCACCCGTGTACTGCCATGGCTGCTGCTATTGCTGCTGTTGACCGGCGGCGTCGACGCGAGCGAGATTGCCAAGAGCCCCTTCGACCAGCGCGAATACGCGTACCTGGAGCTACCCAACCGACTGAAAGCCGTGGTGGTGTCGGATCCGCACACCGACAAGGCCGCGGCGGCGCTCAACGTCAACATCGGCAGCGCCAGCGAGCCCGACGAGTGGCTGGGGCTTGCGCATTTTCTCGAGCACATGCTGTTCCTGGGCACCCGCAAGTACCCGGGCGTGGACGAATACAAGAACTATCTGGATCAGCACGGCGGCCGTGACAACGCCTACACGGCGCTCGAGAACACGGTCTACTTCTTCGACGTCAACGCCGCCTATCTGCGGCCCGCGCTGGACCGCTTCTCTCAGTTCTTCATCGCGCCGCTGTTCAACGAGGAGTACGTCGCTCGCGAGCGCTCGGTGGTGCACTCGGAATTCATGGGCGGCCTGCAAGGCGGTCGCCAGGTCTACTCGGCGGAACAGGCGGCCATGAACCCAGCGCATCCGGCCAGCCGCTTCATGGTCGGCAGCGAAACGAGTCTGGCCGACAAACCCGGCCAACCGGTTCGGGACGCGCTGATAGCGTTCTATGAGAACCACTACTCGGCGAACCTGATGACCCTGGTGGTCGTCGGTCGCGAGCCACTTTCGACGCTCGAGGAATGGACACGAGAGCTGTTCGGCGCGGTGCCCGACCACGGCGCGAACCCGCGCCGCATGGTGGTGCCGATGTACCGCCCCGATCGCCTGCCGCTGAAGCTGCAGGTGCAACCGATCCAGGAGGAGCGGGTCCTGAAGCTGAGCTTCCCGATCCCGCCGGTGGAGCCACACTGGCGTACAAAGCCCACTGCGCTGATCGCGCATCTGCTCGGCCACGAGGGCACCGGCAGCCTGCTCGAATTGCTCAAGAGCCGCGGCTGGGCGAACGGCCTGAGCGCCGGGGTCGGTGACGACCTGGAGAACGGCGCCAGCTTCGAGATCGCCATCGCCCTGACCCGACCGGGGCTGGACGCCGTCGACGCGATCATCGGTCAGGTGTTCCGCGCCATCGAGCTGGTCGGGCGTGAGGGTCTGCAGCCATGGGCCTACGATGAGCTTCGCCGTCTGGCTGAGATGCAGTTCCGCTTCGCCGAACCAGCCGAGCCCATGAGCCTGGCCATCGGCCTGTCGAACAATCTGCACGAGGTGCCGGCCACCGAAGTGCTGCGCTCCGGTGCGGTCTACGACGGTTTCGACGAGGCCCTGACCCGTCGTTTCCTGAGCTTTCTGCGCCCTGACAATCTGGTGCTCAGCATCGTCGCACCAGAGGTGCAGACCGATGCCAGCACCGATCGCTATGCGGCCCGCTACAGTCTCGGCGAGGTCGACGCGCGGGCGTTGTCGCGATGGGCCGCGGTCGAGGCCGACCCATCGCTGGCCATGCCGGGACGCAACCCGTTCATCCCCGAGTCACTCGCGGTGCTGCCCGCGGACGACGCCACCGAGGTACCGGAACGCATCGCCAGCAGCCCGGGCTACGAGCTCTGGTACAAGCAGGACGAGACCTTCAAGCGACCGCTCGCGGACTTCTACTTCTCGGTGCGTTCCCCCGCCGCCAACCAGACAGCGCAGCGCTCGGTTCTCACCGAGTTGTACGTCGATCTGGTCAACGATGCGCTCGGTGCGTTCAGCTACGACGCCAGCCTGGGTGGGCTGGATTACAGCCTTTATGCGCACATGCGCGGCTTCAGCGTGCGTATCTCGGGCTATTCCGACAAGCAGAAGGTGCTGCTGGAACGTGTGCTGCAAACCATGACCGGGCTCGAGATCGACCCGGCCCGCTTCGAGCTTATGAAGCGCAGAATGGAGCGCGGACTGCGCAACGATCTGAAAGAGAAGCCGTACGAGCGGGCCATGGCGCAGGTGCGCACGCTGTTGCTCGACCCGGGCTGGAGCATCGCCGATCGGCTGGCCGCCCTGGAGCACGTCGACGTCCAGACCTTGCGCGAGTTCCTACCCGTGCTGCGTGGCGAGATCCAGCTCGTCACCCTCGCACATGGCAACCTGAAAGCCGACCAGGCACGCGACATGGGTGGTCTGGTCCGCGACGCGCTGCTCGAAGGCGCGAAACCGGTGAAGATGCCCGAGGTGCGGATCGTCGCGCTGCAACCGGGCGATCACTGGCTGAGCCGCTTCGCTACCGATCACCCCGAGTCGGCCACCGTGCTGTACGTGCAGGGGGCACACCGAACGCCGGCCGCGCAGGCGCGTTTCGCGATGATGGGCCAGGTGCTGGGCTCGCCCTTCTTCGACGATCTCAGAACCCGGCAGAAGCTCGGCTACGTCGTCTTCGCCACCCCATTCCCGCTCTTGGAGACACCGGGCATCGCCTTCGTGGTGCAATCCGGCATCGCCGACGCAGAGGAGATCGAGCAGCGTATCCAGAGCTTCATCGAGGAACGTCTCGAAGCGCTGTCGGCGCTCGACGAGGCGACCTTCGAGCGTCATCGTCAGGCCCTGCTCGGCGATATTCTCGAGCGTGAGACGAAGCTGCGCGAGCGCAGCAACCGCTACTGGATGGAGCTCGACCGACGCTACTACGAGTTCGACAGACGCGAGCAGCTGGCCGCGGCGGTGCGGGCGCTGTCACTTCCAGAGTTCAAGCGCGAGACACGTGAGCTGCTCGGCGCCGCGCACAGCCGACGGCTGGCAATCCATGCGCTACGCGATACCGAGCGCAACGCCGAGCAGGCGTCGAGCCAGGACACGGCCGGCGGGCCGATGACCCTGAGCAACAAGCGGGAGCTGCTGAATGCGCGCGGCTACTTTCCCGACTGAGAGGCTATGCCGGGCGAACCTGCCGACGACTGTTGGCGTAGCCCACGCCCAGCAGCCCGATTCCGAGTAGCGCGAGCACAGAGGTTTCAGTGGCTGCGACGCCGGTAATGACGAGCGTGAAGCCACGCAGCTCGATCGATGCGGGATGGGTCGGGTTCTAGCTAGTAGGTGCCAACGGTCACGTCCGAGAACGACAGCCCGGTTACCAGCGAGGAACCCGACGCATTAGTGGAGAGCGCTGCGTTGAACGCGGGTGCCCGAGAGATTCCCGGGCACCCCCTTCGGATCATCGACGCGTGATGATGAATTCACCCGTCTCCACGGCACCCTCGCGGTTGAGCTTGTAGCGCTGTGTCTTCAAGAGCTGCTGGTCGTCGCCCTCGACCTTGTCGAAAGTCTCCTGGTCGATCTCCCAGCACAGTTCATGTCCGAAGTACAACACACCCAGCTGTTGACAGAACGTGTATTTCAAGGCCGCGTTCCGAGCTTCGAACGACTCGTCGCTCTCGTCTTCGCCACGCTCGACGGTCTTGATCCACCACTTCCCGACATCGAGCGGTTTCTCGCTGGATTGAACACTCGGGTCGCGCACCCCGACGGTGCCATCAGCGTGCCAGATGAAGTCGTACCACGTTTGCGTGCGATGGTACCAATGCTTTCCCGCGGCACCTGCGATCAGTTCCTGGGTGTCGCTTCGAGACACGATCTCTGCCGACACGGGAAGGGATGTAGCCATGACCACGGCCGCCGCGCCGAACGCCCCCAGAAGGTTCACGGTTTTCATTGCCAATCTCCTTGAGCTGAAGTCCATGTAATCCGTCACCTCTTCACGCCCCACGCAGTGAGGGTGCGGATGAGCTCAGGCTAGTGGCAGACGTGTTGGCGCGTAGTGCGAAACGGCACCCGGGGCCGAACTCGAGCCGCAGGGCAACGGATGCATCTCGACCGTGCGATTTCGCACCCGGCAGTGCGCGTCTATTGCGATAGTCTTCGCTCTCGGATGCTTTTGAAGCGCCATTCGAGCGCGACCTACCTACCGATTCGGAGTAGTTCAAATGGCAAGCGGCATGCGAAAGATCGAGCTGACAGCCGACTCCTTGTTGGCGATCCGATTCTTCGATGATCTGCCGAGGCCCGAGCGGGTTCGTATCGTTCGATTCTGTGAAGGACGGGTGTACCCCAAAGGGGCGGAGATCGTGCGGCATCTAGAGGAGACCCGCGATGTCTATTTCATTCTGTCCGGAAGAGTCCAGGCGAGTCTGTTCACGGACAACGGCCGTCTTGTCAGCCTTCAGGATCTCAATGGTGGAGAGATGTTCGGGGAAGTGGCAGCGATCGACGGGGGACCACGATCGACCAGCGTGGTCGCCGACTGTGAGACCTCGGTGGTGCGCATCTCCGCCCGGAACTTCCGCGACATCATCGCGGGTCATCCGACGCTCGCCGAACGGACCATGCACCGGCTCTGCGCCCTGGCACGTCACCTCTGTAATAAGGCCTTTACACCAAGAGCCTACAAGGTGCCGGATCAGATCTTGTTGGAGATCCATCAGGAGTTCTCCTTGCGCGGTAAGAACGAGGGACGTCAGGTCATCGAGCCGGCACCAACCCATCAGCAGATCGCCGATAGGGTCTGCACCACCCGCGAGCAGGCGTCACGGGTGTTTGCCGAGCTGCG
>JAGRHX010001216.1 GCA_020444775.1 Gammaproteobacteria bacterium | reverse complement strand
GCTTCCCGTCTCTTGCGGACATGCACAGGTTGGGGCTGGAGCTATCGCGCCTGCCACGGGAGATGGGTGAACCTAAAGCGGCAGGGACGGAGCAAACGATCGAGAAGCTCAGAGCTCGAACGCTCAAGCTCCAGCGCACCTGCGCAAAGCGGGTGTTCGCGTGTGTAGTCACCACGATCGCCAACCACATTCCGATCGCCGCGTCGGTGGTGACAGCGAGTATGCTGCTGCTCACCCTGCTGTATGTGAACGTGTTCTATCTGTTCTTTGGTATCGATTTCCTCTCACACGTATCGACCATAGCCGACCTGGTACAAGCCGGTGCCACGAATGGAAGCTTGCCCTTCTTTGCCCTGCTGGCGGCGATCGGTGTCTGGTTGATGCGCCTTGCAAAGCTCGCGGAGTTCGCAGAGCCCAGACCGGGACAGTCGAGCCCGGACGAGGTGGACCGCAAAGCGCTCAGACGTGAGACGAACCGCCTGGGTCGTGCGCGAGTGGTTCCAACCGGATTCGGGCTGTTGGTGAGTGCCTTGGTGCTGCTGTCCATCCTCGCTATCGACGTACTCATCTCGAGCAGGCAGAACGTCAAAGACATGCACTTCAATGATGGATCCAAGAAGTCCAATGTCACGCTACTGGGGGGTACCAGTCAGTTTCTGTTCTATCTGCCGGCGGACCAGCATGCTCAACCCGGCGCGGGCGGTGAAACCGTGGCGCGCTCCCGGATCGCCTGTCTGACCTCACCAGGCCAGGTCTGCCCACGACACATGGGGACGCCGACACCAACTGAGCAGACTGGACCGGCAGTATTCGTGCTCGCGGGGATGAACACGTCCAGACAGACCGCGCGGCCGTTGAACGCCAGTGCGAGTGGCTGGGTGACATGGGTCCGATCCAAGCTCGATTGTGAACCGATCACAGAACGCGCCGCCGGCGTGTTGACAAGCCCGGTGTTCGCACTCGGTCGGCCGCATTCATTGGCAGATCATCCAGCGGTGGCCTTGCAGACTCGAGGTCCCGGCCTGGAGAAGTTTCTGCGTGAGCTGGACCTGGGCCTTGCGGACCTGCCAGCGGCTACTGCCCTGCATCTTGTTGGATTCGCCGATGGTGTCGGCCCGAGTGACTACAACCTGCGGCTCTCGGAGAGGCGTTCGGAATGGCTGAAGCGTTGGATTGCACCCAGGCTGAGCTCTCAGGGTAGCGAGTCCACACGCATGGTATATACGCATGCCTTCGGCGAGACGATTCGACAATTCTCAGAGCCGCCACTCGCCGATGTCGATTCGAACAGGCGGGTAGTGCTGGCGATATGGTGCAACGGCTGGACGAACCCAACGTCCGGCACGGATGACACGACGCTCGTGTCCAAGGAAGACGACATTGGCAGACTCCCGATTGGGAGCTCTCTCGAGCATGGAAAAGAATAGGGTCGAGAGTAAAGGCCGATACATCTCCCGCGTCCTCAGAGTCGGTCCATAACGAACGGAACCGATAGCCAGTCTTGGTTTGAGCCTTCCCGTGCCGCATGCGCAGGGTACCCGACCTCAGGGCCCCGGCGAGCTGAACAATGCGCTCTCGAGGTGCGCAAAAGCACCTTCGAGCGCGCACTGCGCCGTCATCATCCTCGGCTACGTGACCAAAGCGCATGTTCGGTCACGGCCATACTGCGGAACCCGCATCTTGCGGGCAGGCAGCCGGAGCCCTTCATTCAAGGAGCGAATCGTACGATGAAAACCATGATGCAATCGACCCACGGTCATGCTACTCGAGAGATGAGTCTGCCCTCGCTCAGGGCACTCAGCGGCCACGGCGATCCGGGTAGGTTCGGACGCATGTTCCCAATGCTGGAGCCGCTGCTCATTGGCGATGACGCGCTTGCCGATCTCGCCGCGGCGATGGTGGATACTGCGCATTCGGACGCAGCCGGTGACAACCCCAGGCTTCCCGCGGGATTCACCTACCTTGGGCAGTTCGTCGATCACGATATCACGCTCGACCTAACGCCCCTGGACGAGCAACACGCTGATCCGTTGGCGACTCAGAACTTTCGTACCCCAGCGCTCGATCTGGATTCGCTGTACGGGCCCGGGCCGGCACTCGCGCCGTTCATGTATCAGCGCGATCGCAAGGGCCGTGCGATTCCCAAGCTCCTCATCGGTAAAGCGAGCAAGTCTTTCGATCCAGCCGGCGGTGATATAGACGATCTCCCAAACGATCTGCCGCGCACGCGCCAGGGTCGGGCTGTGGTCGGTGATGAGCGCAACGATGAGAACCTTCTCGTCGCGCAGGCTGGATCCCTTGCTGGCACCGATGCTGCACACCCTTCCGGGTGAGCGCGGACGTGAGGCGGCGCTTCCATTTCGAAATCTGCGCCGAGGTGTGCAACTGGGATTACCCAGCGGACAGGCGATTGCCGATGAGATCGGTGTGGCGCGGCTGAGCGAGACGGACATGCAACAAGGACCTGATGGCGCCGCCGCCGCGGCTCACGGTCTGCACCGCAGCTCACCGCTGTGGTACTACATCCTCAATGAAGCCCAAGTGATGCATGGCAGTGAGCGCTTGGGACCGGTCGGCACGACCATCGTCGCCGAAACGTTTCTCGGATTCGTTCACGGGGACCATGGGTCTTTTCTCTGGCAGCACAGTAATTGGATGCCGGAGTTGCCGCGCGCAGACGATCGACGCTTCACCATGGTCGACCTGCTCGCCTTCGTTGACGATATCAACCCGGTGGGATGAGCTTGCCCGCCAGCTCAGAGCGGCAGGGCCGGCCTGCATTGATGTGCGTGGCGGGAGAGGGTAGGCAACGGGATGCGGCGACATCGATGCGCTGCCGCACTCCAGCCACCTGAAGGTCAGCTGAAGGTCGATGCGCAGCGGTCGCGACGTGGTCGTCACCGCGCCGCCCGGCCGGTCGGCGGGGGGCGCGATGATGCGAGGCGGTCCAGTTCAGACGCGCGCCGACCCATGGAGGCGTGCGCGGTTCGCTCGACCCACCACAGTTGTCAGGGTAAATCTCGATCTCGCACGTGTTGGATGCGTCTGCCAGCGACGCGGGCGCCGACGCGTCCTCGTCGCGCGACGAGCAAGGCTCGACAGGCGTTTGGAATGATGGGCTAATAGCGGCCTTGCCGACACTTGATTCGCTTGGATTCGGAATCGAAACCGTGCTGCGGCCCCGGTCTGCAGACATCCAGGCAACGTAGATGTCGGGCCCTGGCGATTCGCCTGGCTCTTTCTCCTATTGTTTTGGTTGATGGTCCGAACCTGCAGGCCATCCGCCCTTGCTCTGGATCTCCTGTATCGATGCCGCTACTCGTGCTGCTCGCTCTGGCAGCGTGCGCCAGCTCGCTCTCGGTTCGAATCATCGATCCCATCGTGCCCGAGCTCGCCCGTGATCTGACGAGCGATGTCGCCACGGTGGCGCTGCTCGCCTCCGCGTTCGCGTTCCCCTGTGCTCTCGGGCAGCCCATCCTGGGTCCGCTGGGCGACGCGCTCGGCAAGGCACGCATGATCAAGTTCTGTCTGGCCGGACTGACCCTGGGCTCGCTCGGCGCAACCCTGGCGCCGAACATCGAAACGCTGTTCGTGGCGCGCATCATCACGGGCTTTGCCTCAGGTGGCATCGTGCCGCTTTGCTTCGCGACGGTTGGCGACCGATTCGGGATGGCGGATCGGCAGGTCGCCCTGTCGCGGATTCTCTCGGCCATCCTGCTGGGACAACTCGGCGGCGCGATCGGTGCGGGGCTGATTGCCAGCGCGAGCACCTGGCGTGTCGTGCTCGGATTGACGACCCTGGTGAGCCTGATGGCATTGCTGGCGGCCTGGCGCTACCTGCAGCCACTGCCGGGTGCGCGACGCACACCGTTCACCATCGAGCGTATGGTCGCGAACTATGCTCGGGTGCTGGCGCATCCGCGCGCACTCGTGTGCTATTGCGCGGTGCTGGTGGAGGGCATGTGCGTGTTCGGCGTGCTGCCCTATCTGGCGGTGCTGCTCGAGGCCGACGGTGCGGGCAGTATTCGCGAGGCCGGGTTCGTGATCTCGGGTATGGCCGTCGGTGGCATCCTCTACACGCTCGCGGTCAAGCGCATGCTGCGCCGAGTGAGCTTTCAGACCCTGATCTGGCTCGGCGGTATCGTTTGTGCGTTGGGTCTGAGTGGATTGGCCCTGTTTCAGGCCTGGCCACTCAAAGCCGGAACCTTTCTGCTGGTCGGCTACGGCTTTTACATGATCCACAACTCGATTCAGACCCAGGTTACCGAGCTGGCACCGGATGCCCGGGGCGCTGCGGTCGGATTGCACGCCTTCAGCTTCTTTCTCGGACAGGCAATCGGGCCGGTGCTCTATGGCCTCGGGCTGTCCCGTCTGGGCGCCGGGCTGACAATTGCGACTGCCGCGGGCGTAATGCTGCTGCTGGGGTTCGCGACCGCGAGAGGCTTCACGATCCGCCGCTCGAGCCCCGCCTGAATCCACCTCTGCCGCCGCCCGGGCAGCCAATCGGTACATCATCGCCCAGGTCCGGGTAGTCGGCGGAACGAGCGGCAATGGATGACAACGGCGCCGCCAGGCCGCGGCTTGCACGGGCCGGATGACGATGCTGAGATCCAGGCCATCGCCTCTAGAGCACCGTGGCAGGAGACCTTCGAGATGAATGAGCACGCCGACATCGTCGGGTACTACAGTCACGGTGGCCTGCTGCAGCGGCTGCAGGCGGCATTGCGTGAGGACGGCATCGACCCGCGGCAGCCGACCATCGAAGCCCTGAGTCCCTATGATCAGTTTCATGGCCGCGGTCTGGAGGCAACGCAAGCGATCGCCGATGCGCTCACGATCACATCCGATGACCACATTCTGGATATCGGCAGCGGGATCGGTGGGCCGGCGCGGTATATGGCCTCGCGCTTCGCATGCCGGATCACCGGGATAGACCTGACCGCGGAATTCTGCGAGGTCGCTCGACACCTGACCGAGCAGATGGCGCTTGCCGATCGGGTCGACATTCGCGAGGCCAACGCGCTCAGCATGCCGTTTGCCGATGGGCTCTTCGAAGGCGCCTACTCGATGAATGTCGCCATGAACATAGCCGACAAGCGTGGCTTCTATGCGGAAATCCATCGAGTGCTCAAGCCCGGCGGCTGGCTGTTCCTGTCCGAGGTCGCAGCGGGGCCCGCCGGCGAGCCCGACTACCCCACACCCTGGGCGCGCACCGCGGCATCGAGCTTCCTGACCACCCCCGAGGAGACACTGGCCGGACTGCGAGCGACAGGCTTCGAGGTGATCGACCACAAAGAGCGCGTGCAGGAGACCCTCGCCTTTGGTGAACGTTCAAGAGCCGCGTTGAAACGCGGCGAGAAGGCCCCTCACCGGGCGGTGCAACTCATTCATGGCGAGATCGCGACGCGTGCCATGAGCAACAATGCTCGAGCCACGGCACAGGGCCGCGCGGTGCCCATCGAGATCCATTGCCGCAAACCTTGAGGAACCAGGCGCGCGGTAGGTTGCGGCTGTCCTGTCAGATCCCGATGACCCCTGAGTTGGCTGCCGGGAGACCGGCCGCGCAACGCTGACGCTCTACGACGAACACGGCAAGCGACTCGACACCCTCGGCATGGCGCGCATGCCGGAATCGAAGCAGGCGACCGTGAAGAACAGGCTCGCCGATGGGACCGGAAACAATTGGTGCTTCCTCCGCGAGCACCTGCCCGCGGTCAGCTCAGCGCGCGGGCCGGCAGCCACAGCGCGAAGCGCACCTGGAACAGCGGCTGCTCGTGCTGGTTGCGTGCCGCGAGGATGACCGGAACCGGACGCAGGCCGTGACAGTCGTGCAACGCGAGCCAGTGCCGATCCTCCGCCGTGGCCTCGCTCGCCGCGGCCGGTGTCTCGACCAGCAGCCGATACTCGATCCGATCCCCCGGATGCACCGGCTTGGTCCAGCGCAGATCGGCGAGGCGTGCCGAGGGTAGCGGCGCGAGCCCGGACCCAAGGGCCTGGTCGGGGTCGGCCACACGCAAACTGTCTTGCCAGCAGCGCGCCAGACAACCGAAGGCGATGGTCGCGGTGTGCCAGCCCGATGCGCTGAGGGCGCCGAACAGGGATTCACGCGCCGCCGCCTCGTTCAGATGAAAGGGCTGCGGATCGAACTCGGCCGCGTACGCCAGCACCTCGGCGCGCTCGAACAGATGGGAGCCCAGGGTCACGCGCAGTCCCGGCGCGTAGTCCTCCCACCACAGCGGCAGATCGGTCATGAGCGGCGCTCCGGCCTCCGACCAGGGCGAGACACCGGACTCACGGGGTGGCGCGCTCTCGGCGGCCGGCGTGGCAGCCGCTCGTGGGGCGCGGATGCGCATGAACTGATTGCCCTCCCAGCGCAGCAACACCCCTTGCCGGGAATCGAGCAGCTCGTAGGCCATCTTCGCAAGGCCAACAGACGGACGCGAGGCCAGTGCGCGCTTGTGCAGACAGACGATGCGCACGTGTAGCGGCTCACCGACCCGGGCCAGGTCGTGGAAGCACACCTCGTCGATACCCGGTGAGCCCAACGAGGCCGCCTGGTTGAGGAAATCGAGGGCAAGCGACTGCATCAACACCCCGCACATGTGCATGGGGGCGAGTGTTGCGGGCGGCGTGCGCGGCGCGTCGGTCGGCGGACACTGCGGGTCGAAGCCTGCACGAAAACGCTGCAGCGCCTCGTCGGTCACGACCCGGCTCGGGGTCAGGATCGACCGGCCGATCTCCAGATCTTCGTAGTGCAGCTTGTCCATCACCTGTTTGATACCCATCTACCCGATTGAGCCGAGAACTCGGACGACATGGAGCGGCGACCCTCCGTCGACAGAGCCGCGCAACCCGAGACCGGGGCCACGCGCCCGGTCGTGTGCCGGTCAGCCGGCACGGCTATAATCGCAGCGCCCCTTCGCTCCGCTTTTCGTTGGCGTGCGCAGGCGCCGCACCGGGCCATCGCCCGCGCACGAGAATCGTGAGCCCCATCCAAGACGAGCATAGCTTCGAGCGCATTCATGAGTGAGACCAGCGAGCAGATTGCCCGCAGACGATCCTTTGCAATCATCTCCCATCCAGACGCCGGCAAGACCACCCTGACCGAGAAGCTGTTGCTTTACGGCGGTGCCATCCAGCTCGCCGGCACGGTCAAGGGCCGCAAGGCGGATCGCCATGCGACCTCGGACTGGATGGAGCTCGAGAAGCAGCGCGG
>JAGRHX010001215.1 GCA_020444775.1 Gammaproteobacteria bacterium | reverse complement strand
CGGCCCCACGGTCGTGGACGTCCTGAGCACGCGCAGGCCGGCAATGCCCGCGGGCCCCTGGAATCCGCGAGGACCCATCGGACCGGGCTCGCCTTGTGGGCCGGTACTTCCCATCGTGATGGTGAACGCATCGAACTGTGAGCGGCTCGGGCCCGTTTGCACGGTCAAGGCGTAGCTGCCCGCCACCAGGGGCGCATCGAGGCTCACCTGCACGTCATAGGGGCCAAAGCTCGTCACGCTGACCGGCAGACCACCCAGCAGAACCTCTGGCTCACCGCCGGTATCGAAATTCACACCGCGGATCTCGATGGCGGTGCCCGCTATCACCGCGCTCTCGATCACCAGCTGCGTGCCCTCGCTTCGGTCCTGCTCTTCCAGTGTGAGCACACGGCTGTTGATTCCCGTGAGCGACGGCCGCTGTGCAAACGTCGTGACGGGCATGATCAGGATGCTGCACAGCAGCAGGCAACGCCACTGAGTGTCAAGGCGGAAACGGGCCATACAGAACCTCCAATCGCATACAGGGATGAACACGTCGAGGACGCGAGAACGAGGTCATGCTATCTGGCGGCACGCGAACGCAATAGAACGCGGCGAACAATGTTTGGTTACGCGATAAACAAGGTCGTCACCGTGGCAGCCGCGACGGCGAGCAGCTCGAGCGCTATAGACCCGAACCTGCCGGGAAGCCCGGATTGCCGCCGGCCGGCGCGATCACGCGATTGCCGTGCCTCGAGCGGTGACTGGTTGGGAGCGCGCTCTTGAAGAGGCCTTCCGAATCAGCAGCCGACGCGCCCCTGATCGAGGTTCTGGTCACGCCGTGCCACCACCAAGCCGAGGGGAGTCTTGGTTCCCTACTCCCCGCATCCGATCGGCCAATATCTGCGCCAGGCCGACTGGTCGCCACTCGATCCTGTATGGCATCGACACAAGCTGATACGCGATAGCGCAACATACTGCACAACCAAGCGAAATCCGCACCGCAGCATTCACCAACGCAACACATTGGGCGGCGGCTGATCACCACGCGCTCGCGCCCGCGCATGCATCGTCACTTCTGCGAAGACCCAGCACCCGGTATGGGATCGACACCAGGTGTGACCCGATACCAGATGTTCTTGCATGAAGAAACGAAATCCGCACCGCAGCATTCGCCTACCTGAGCCATCGTGCGGCGGCCGAGCACCTCGTGCCCGCGTCCGCACCTGGATCGTTGTTCGCGAATTTCTCACGATGATGTCTATACTTGATTCGGGTCAATCAAATCATCGACCCCGCTCAAGGCACATCGCACCACAGGAGGTATCCGTATGCGACACCTACGATCACGTGCCCTGCTACTCGGACTTGGTGCTGCGCTGATTCTTGGGAACGCTCCACAGCGGGAGGCCTTCGCCCAGAAGCAAGGCGGCGTACTGACGTTCGTGGTGGCCAGCAACCCACCGTCCTATGATGGGCATCAAGAGACCACCTTCGGCGTCATCCATCCATTCGCGCCGATGTACAGCTTGCTCATCCGTGTCGACCCGGACAACCCCAGCTCGCCGAATCTGGTCTGCGATCTGTGCGAAGGCGAGGTGCCAGAGCCCACCGACAACGGCACGACCTTTACCTTCAAGATTCGCACCGACGTCAAGTTCCACGACGGCACACCGCTGACCGCGGCCGACGTGGCCGCCAGCCTGAACAAGCAGATCTTTCCACCCGAGGGCGTGCCGAGCGCGCACAAGGCCATCTTCGTGATGGTCGACTCGGTGAATGCACCCGACCCACAAACCGTCGTCATCAAGCTCAAGTATCCCTCCGGCGCCTTCCTACCGGCGCTCGCCACGCCGTTCAACTGGATCTATTCGAAGAAGGACCTGGACACGCACGGCTACAGTTGGCACCGGCAGCACATCAACGGCACCGGCCCTTTCCGCTTCGTCAGCCACGAGGCGGGCTCTTCCGTGGAAGGTGCGCGCTACGAGGACTATCACCACAAGGGGCAACCGTATCTGGACGGCTATAAGGCCGTCATAGCGCCCAAGATGTCGGTCCGTCTGCAGGCGATTCGGGGCGACCGCGCAGCCATTGAGTTCCGGGGTTTCCCGCCGGCTGCGCGTGATGACCTCGTAAAGGCGCTGGGCGATAAGATCACCGTCCAGGAGAGTGACTGGAACTGCGGCAATCTGGTCACCTTCAACCACCTCATGAAGCCGTTTGACGACCCCAGGGTGCGTAGGGCGCTGAATCTCGCCATCGATCGCTGGACGGGCTCGGAGTTCCTCTCCAAGGTAGCGGTGGTGCGCACCGTTGGCGGTGTTGCATTTCCGGGCCATCCACTCGCCGCAACCCGCGAGGAGCTCGAGCAGATCGAAGGCTTATGGCCGGACATCGAGAAATCTCGCGAGCTGGCTCGTCAGCTGCTCAAGGAATCCGGTCATGAGAACCTGAAGCTCGATCTGCACAATCGCGCTGTGGACCAGCCCTACAAGTATGTCGGCACCTGGGTCATCGACCAGTGGCGCCAGATTGGCGTACAGGCCACACAGGTCGCAGTGCCGACCGGCGCCTGGTACGACAAGTATCGCAAGACCCGCGACTTCGACGTGGGCATCGAGGCCAACTGCAACTCGGTGGTGAACCCGCTTTCGGACATCTCCAAGTTCACCTGCGACGCCGACGACAACTATTCGAACTGCAAGAACCCGAAGCTGACCGAGCTGTATGTGGAGATGAACAAGGAGCCCCGCTTCGAACGGCAGCGGGAGCTGATGCGCGAGTTCGAGCGCGAGCTGTTCAACAACGCGCATATCGTGCATGCGCTGTGGTGGTACAAGATCAATCCACATCGCTCCTATGTGAAGGGCTGGAAGATCGCCCCAAGTCATTATCTGAACCAGCAGCTGGACAACATCTGGCTGGAGAAGTGACGGTCTGAGTCCCAGACCCGCCGCCGCGTCCGGGCCGCGGCGGGTCTGCTCGCCTTCGAAGCCATCTCCGCCCGAGAAGATGGCCCCCTGAAGATCGCCCCCTGAAGGTGGCCCCGAGAAGATGGCCCCGAGAAGATGGCTACCTGAAGATTGCTACCGGAAGAAGCCTGTCGCACGAGCGAGCGCGCAGCCTTGCGAAGCTCTTCAACCGTGATGCCAACGGCGCCAGGACCCTGCATCGGGTCGCTCCAGACCCAGATTCTCGCGCAGCGTCGCCCCTGTGTAGTCCATGTGAACCAGACCCCGGCGCTGCAGCTCCGGAACCACCATGCCGCTGAACTCCTCGTAGCCGCCCGGCACATGTCCGACCGCGACTACGAAGCCGTCACAGGCGCGAGTGGCGAACCACTCCTCCATCCCATCCGCGACGTCCTTGGGGCTGCCGACGAAGCGCGGATGATCATGAAACGTGCCACGTCGCGTGATGTTGATGAAATCACGCGGCGTCGGGAGACGGTTACCCAGCTCTTTGCGGATGCGATCCCGCATACCCTGCACTCCCGTCCAGCTGTCGATCTCCTCTTGGGTGAAGGGCTCATCCAGCGGCTGCTTCGCGAAGTCGAAGTTGAGCACCTCGGAGAGCAACGCGAGGCTGTCTATCTCCTTGGGGAGGCTGTCGATGAGCGCGACCTTGTCCTCGGCCTCGGCCCGGGTCTTGCCGACCACCGGATACACGCCCGCGCAGACGAAGACCTTCTCAGGATCCCGCCCGGCGCTCTGGACCATCTCCTTGAACTCGGCATAGTCGCGGCGCGCTTGCTCCAGACCGTGGTAGTTGACGAACACGCACTCCGCCCAGCGGGCGGCGAAACGCTTGCCGCGCCCGCTCTGACCGGCCTGGATCACCACCGGATGGCCCTGTCTGGAACGCGGAACCGTGAACGGGCCCCGCGAATAGAAGAACTCACCGCGATGGTCCAGACGATGCACCTTGTCCGGATGAGCAAACAACCCGCTGTCGCGATCGGCGACGATGGCCTCATCCTCCCAAGAGCCCCAGTGCCCCATCACCACCTCCATGAACTCATCCGCACGGTCGTAGCGACGATCGTGGTCGCGGTGCGATTCGTGCCCCATGTTGCGTGCCTCACCATCGTTCATCGAGGTGACCACGTTCC
>JAGRHX010001214.1 GCA_020444775.1 Gammaproteobacteria bacterium | reverse complement strand
CTCGACCATGCCGCAGAAGCGCAATCCGATCTCCTCGGAGATGATGTTGGCCGCGGCCAAGATCGTCCGCGAGCAACATGCGGCCATGCTCGATGCCATGGTCCAGGACCACGAGCGCGCCACCGGCCCGTGGCACGTCGAATGGCATGCGCTGCCGACCGCCTTCATCGTCGCCTCGGGCGGCCTGAAAGCGGCGCGTGAGGCGCTGCAGGGGCTGGACGTGCGGGTCTCGAAGATGCAGGACAACCTGGGCGTCACCGCCGGGCTTATCGTCGCCGAGGCGGTGATGATGGGCCTCGCGCCAACGCTCGGACGCCAACGTTCCCACGACCTGGTCTACGACTGCTGCCGGCAGGCGCTGGAAGGGCGGATGGGTTTCATCGATGCCCTGCTCGCGCAGCCGGAGATCGCCGCAAGCCTGGAGCGAGCCGAGATCGAGGCGCTGGCGGATCCGGCCAATTACCTCGGATCAGCCCCGCAGATGACGCTGGCGCTGCTCGCCCGCCGCGCCGGACGCTGAGCGCGGCGCGGCGTCGACCCGCAACCCGGCCGGGAACTCAGCCGGCGGTTCGCCAGCTGCCGTCCGCTTGCCTGCAGGCGGTGCCGTAGACCCGTTCCTTGCGGCCGCCGATGATGGCATCCATCACGTACTCGCGACACGGTCCGGACGCGGTGTCGTAGGTGCGGGTCGGCACCACCGCGTACTCGTTGCCGGTGTCGGGGTTGTACCAGTTGCTGGAAACGCCGGTACGCACCGTCTCGAGCGCGTGGTTGGCCTTCATGCGGTCCAGATCGTCCATCGAGCGACCGACCGCGCCGCCGATCACGGCGCCGACCAGGGTGCCAAGAACGCTGGCGACCACCCGACCCTCGCCGGCGCCGATGCTGGAACCGAGCAACGCGCCCAGACCGCCGCCGATGACCATACCGACGTCCTGCTGGGTCGGCTGGGTGGCGCAGCCACCCAACACGCCGACAAGCATCAGGATGCCACAGGTCCTGGCGCGCCCCAAAGCTGGCTGTCGCTGCATGGCTGTGTACCTCGTTTGCGGGATTCGATGCTCCGCATCGTAGACCGAGCACCGCGCAAGGCTTTGAGCCAGATCAGGACAATAGCCGCGTGCCGACGGGATCAGAGCTTCAGATGGATGCCCTCGGGCGCCGGGCGCGCGCCGGCCGGAGTCCTGAACACGATCGGCGCGCCCAGCGCCAGCGACAGCTCGGCGCCGGTCAGTGCCTGGTCCGTGGCAACCACCACGTTCAGGTGATTGGGCATGTGGGTCAGATCGAAGCCTGCCAGCCGGCCGAGCCGTCGATCGCCTGCGAACACGTCATCGCCCACTTCCGCGATGCCACCCTGCTCGATCTCGAAGAAGCCGATATAGGCAACGTCGGGCACCGGCTTGCCCGGGTCGATGTCGGGCGACTGAGAGACGATGAGCTCGTGTATCTCGCCGCGCTGCAGCGCCCGGGTGACCAGTGGCTCGAGGGCCATCTGACGATTGTCGGCGCGCATGCAGAACACATAGACCAGCGCGCCGGTCACATCACGTTTCGCCGTGTAGCGAAGCAGCGACTGCGTGCCGTTATCGGTCTCATTGCTTGTCATCAGCGGCTCCCTGCAAGGCGAATGCCGGCTACTGGCTGGGGTGGTATCGAACCGACTCCAGAGTCCGGTCAGAATTTCGGCAACGAGCCGTCGATGAACCAGCGGTCGGCCTTCTCGTCCCAGTACCAAAGGACCTGCTGGGTGGTGTGCCGTGTGCGGTTCTGGCGATCGAGCACGTACTCGAACGAGTAGTCGACCACCGCCTCGTTACCGTTGGGGGAGATGTTGACGATGCGGCTCTCGTCGGCGGTGACGTCCATCTCCGGCATGTCGATCGGGTTCTCCGGCGGCGCCTCGGTGCGGGGTCTGATCAACGACTGCGCCACCTCGAAGCGTTCCCAGCGAATCGCACGGGCGTACTGGCGGACCGCGGTGTCGAGCTGGCTCATGCGATTGCGCTTGTCCAGGCTCGAGCAGCCCGTCAGCAGGCTGCTCAGCAACAGCGGTACGACGAGCAGTGGCACGATGTGCAGGCCGCCACGGGGCCACCCCGATGCCCGCGCCCGGGCAGCGTCTGGTCCGCGTGTCGGCCGCGGCCGGTATCGCGGGCCTTGCATCCGTGTATTGCCGCAGTCTGCTCGGGCCATGGTCACACTACCGAAAAGATGAGAAACGATGTCCGACCGCTCGACCCGTCAGGGGCCGAGCGGCCACTCAGTGTTCCCGAGTGGCCAGGAAGCGAACCTCGGGGAAGCGCTCCTGGGCCAGGTTCAGGTTCACCCGGCTCGGGGCCAGATAAGTCAACGCGCCGCCACTGTCCAGGGCCAGGCGGGTCTCGTTCTTGCGCTTGAAGTCCTCGAGCATCTTCGCGTCGTCACAGGCGATCCAGCGCGCGGTGCTGACGTCGATCGCATCGTAGCTGCTCTCAACGCCATACTCGTGCTTCAGCCGGTAGGCGACCACCTCGAACTGCAGCATGCCGACCGCGCCGAGGATCACGTCGTTGCCCATCAACGGTCTGAACACCTGGGTGGCACCTTCTTCCGAGAGCTGGTCCAGACCCTTCTGCAAAGCCTTCATCCGCAGCGGATCGCGCAACACCACGCGTCGGAACAGCTCCGGGGCGAAGTTCGGGATGCCGTTGAAGCGCAGCGACTCGCCTTCGGTGAAGGTATCACCAATCCGGATCGTGCCGTGATTGTGCAGACCGATGATGTCACCGGCGTAGGCGTCCTCGACCGCCTCACGGTCGCGGGCCATGAAGGTGATGGCATTGGAGATCTGCACGTCGCGCTTGAGCCGGACCTGATGCATCTTCATGCCCTTGCGATAGCGTCCGGAGGTGACGCGCAGGAAGGCAATCCGATCGTGGTGGTTCGGATCCATGTTCGCCTGGACCTTGAAGAC
>JAGRHX010001213.1 GCA_020444775.1 Gammaproteobacteria bacterium | reverse complement strand
ATCTCCGTGCAGTTCACCGTGGCGGCGGTGCGCGACGATGGCGGCGCGATCACCGGCATCGTCGCCCTGCTGCGCGACGTGACCGCCCAGTTCGCGGAGATGAAGCGGCTGCGCGCGCTGGCGCGGGCCGGCGGCTGAGCGCCGGCCCGGCGGGCATTGGAAATCAGACCACCTTCACGGTGATGGAGCCGAGGCCCTCGATCGAGGCTTCGATGACGTCGCCCCTCACCACCGGGCCGACGCCCGAGGGCGTGCCGGAAAGGATCACGTCGCCGGCGGCGAGGTCGAAATATTCCGACAGGTGGGAGATCATCTCCGGCACCTTCCAGATCATCTGGCCGAGATCGCCCTCCTGGCGCAGCTCGCCATTGACCTTGAGCTCGACGCGGCCGCGGTCGAGATGCCCGGTCTCGGCGACCGGATGGATCGGCCCGGCCGGCGCGGAGCGCTCGAAGGCCTTGCCGATCTCCCACGGGCGGCCCATATCCTTGGCCTGTCCCTGGAGGTCGCGACGTGTCATGTCCAGGCCGACCCCATAGCCGAACACGTGATCGAGCGCCGTTTCGACCGGGATGTTGGCACCGCCGCGGGCCAGGGCCACGACCAGCTCGATCTCGAAATGCACGTCGCTGGACTTCGACGGGTAGGGGAACTCACCGCTGCCACAGACCAGGTTGTCGGGGTTCTTCTGGAAGAAGAACGGTGGCTCTCGATTCGGGTCATGGCCCATCTCGATGGCATGCGCCGCATAGTTGCGGCCAACGCAGTAGACACGATGGACCGGATAGACCTCGTCACTGCCGCGTACCGGCAAGGTGGGCTGAGGCGGCGGTGTGATGGCAAAGCGTTGCGTCATGAAGCTGTTTCCGAGAGGGTTCTTGCTGGGGCTGGCAGCCAGATCGGGCGCCAGCGTCGGTTTCCGCCAACGGCGGCATGGCCTGTAGCCTGACACGCAAAGGTACCAGGCCGTCGGAAGCAGGCGGGCGGTGGTTACTCGAGATCGCGCCGCTGCAGGTCGACAACGCACAGCGTGCCGCTGCCGTCGAATGCGACCACCAGCCGCGGTGGTCGTGAGGTCGCGGTGCCGGGGCCGTCGGCGGGAATGAACAGCATGCCGCGAGGTCGACTATCGCCCGTGGCCCGATCCGCCGACGGCAGCGGCGTGGGCATGCTCAGATGCGTGACGTAGTAAGCGTGGCGCGGCTCGCTGACGTCGTAGACGACGATGGTGCCCGCGCCGTCCAGGGCAATGAAGGCAAGCTTGCGTCCGAAGGCCTCGCCGACCACGATAGCGACCGGCGCCGGACCGATGTCGTCGCTCCGCCGGTCCTGGCTGCCCGGCTGACCGGCCTCGGCATTGAAGGCGGCGGGCTGCGTGCTGGCCAACAGTCGTTCCAGCGCGTCACCGCTGTCATACACCAGCTCCAGTCCGCCAGGCGCGGCTACTCCCTGTCCAGGCAGCTGGCCCGTTCGCGCCGCGACCGAGCGCCAGATGCTGAACGAGCGTCCGCCGAAGGCCAGCAGTCGATCGATGTCACCGTCGCCGTCGCTGTCGGCATCGACCCGGGAGACCAGCAATCGGCCCAGGGCCTGCGGATGGCTGAGCGCTTCCGCGTTGGGGAAGCTGTCGGGGTCCAGGCGCAGGTCCGCCACCCGGGCCTGCTCGTCGTAGGCCTCGTTGGCCCTGGCGCGGCCCTGATTGGCGGTCAGGACGAAGGTGTCGGGGCCGATCCGACTCACCGCGATGGCGCCGGGTTGGTAGAGCCCGAGCACCGGCCACGGCTGGATGTTGATGCGACCGTCCTCGTCACTGGCGTCCAGGCCGCCGTGCTGGGGCCACCACTTCGCCCCGAGCGGGACCAGCTCCTGCACCTGCGCGTCGTACAGATCGATCCGCGCCAGGGCATTGTTCTCCTGTAGCGACAGCCACGCCGAGCTGGCGTCCGCGGTCACCTCTATCCAGGCCGGCTCCAGGTCGCGGGCGACACTGGCGGTTGGCCCGAAGATCCGAACGCCGCGCGTTCGCAAATGCTCCTTGAGCGGGTCGAAGCGGCGGAAGTCGACTTCGAGGTAGTGCTGCGGGCCGAGTTGCAGCCCGCTGACCGGCTGGTCCACGCAGTCACCCACGCACCCGCTGTAGTCGCTGACATCGATGATGCTCACGCTGCCTTCGGGGTCGTGGGCGTAGTCCGCGGATGGCTCGCCCTCGTTGGCGACCAGGATGCGGCTGCCATCGGGCGTGAAGGTCAGCTTCACCGGGCCGTGACCGACCTCCAGATCGCCGACGAAGCGACCGCTGATGTCGAACAAGGCGACGATGCCGCGACGCGGGCGACCATCCAGCACCCGCAGTCGCTTGATCGAGACCGCGACCAGACCACCGTGGGTCGCGACACTGGTGGGCTCGATGCGGGTCCGCCGGTCAGCGTACAGCGGTGCGAGTTCGACCTCACCGGCCGACCGCAGGCCGCCATCCTCGCCCATCTGGATGATCGCCAGGCTCGGTGGCTCGGCGCGGGTCACGAACAACCGTCCACTGGTTGCATCGAAGGCAATGCTCCCAGCCTGCCCGGCGTCGCCGTCAGTGTGCTCGGCGGGCCGGGCCAGCGCCAGTCGGGCCGTGACATGCAGGTTCAAGTCGACACGGGCCTGCCGCTCGGCGCGGGTATCGGCTGCATCGGCCGGGTCGGCTTGCAGCGCGGGCGCCGGCGGCGAGAGCACGGTACCGGTGCGTTCGTTCAAGTCTTGAAGCCGGGCATCCAGGCCCGGCGGCAGCTCCGGGTGATTCAGCGGTGTAGCCGAGTAGCGATCGCTTAGCAGGGTCGCCAGCGCATCCTGCTCGGTGCCGGCAGCGGCGAATCCGGAGCGGCTGTCCTGTCCGGCCCGAGCATTGTCCAGGTCCAGACGCGAAACCTGCTCCGCGGCTGCCTGCTGGAACTCGGGGAACGGATAGCCGTCTCCGCCGTCGGCCAGGAAGCGATTGGTGACGATGCGGATCTGCCGCTGTGGGTCGCCCAGCAACATCCCGTCCTGCAGCACCAGATCGACGCTGCGACCGACATCGTCCTTGATTGCGATGTCACGGATACGCGAGCCGGCCGGCCGGCCGAGGTCATAGCTGATGGCCAGCCCGGAGACCTGCGCGAAACGCCCAGGCGTGTTGCGCTGCGTGCTTTGCGCGAGCGCGTGCTCCAGGACGGCGGCGAGCTGCGCGGGTCTCAGGCTCAGCAGTGTCAGGCCATTGTTGAAGCGCAGCACGTTCTCGATGTCCAGCCGCGATATCTCGCCGCGTTGCTTGCTGGTCGACTCGTTGGCCGCTGGTGGCAGCATGCCGCCGCTCGAGGCGGTGCCATCGCCGCGCAGACGACCGATCGAGGCGCGGATCCCGCCGGCGTTTACGATCGCGGCCCGGACACCGGGATCCGCGACCCGGGCGCTGGCCAGATAGGCGTCGGCAATCAGATCACCCAGGTTGGTCTGTTCACGGCGGACCTTGCCGCGGCGGCCTTCGAGATACCAGGCGGTCTTGCCGAAATGCTCTCGATCCGCGTCCATGATCACCGTGCCCATGGCGTCGGTGAGCGCCTTCACGCGGGCGCCCAGGCTGCCATCGGCGAATGCCTTCGATGGGTCTCCCCAGAGCGTTCTCAGGCCCTGCTCATCGGTGGCGTAGACGCCGTTGACGCTCGGATCCAGCCGATCGAGCAGGATTCTGCCCTGCTCGTCGAAGCTCACCACCAGTCGGCCCAGATAGCGGTAGCGGCCATCGGTGCTGACGATCAGCATCGGCTCGTCGCTGGCGCTGCGGGCGACCAACGGATAGGTGCCGACCGCCTGGTCGGTGTCCCGCAGTCGGTCGTCGTCGTCCTTCAGGATGCTGTTCGAGCCACCGGCGACGATCACGTCCACGCCCTTGAGCATCGGCGCCAGGCGTTGCTCGTTGCCGATCTGCTGGAGATGGCTCAGTAGCACGATCTTGTCGATCCCTGCGGCGAGCAGGGCATCGATGGTAGGTTGCAGCACCGTGGCGAGGGCGCGCAGTGGATCGCCATCCGCGCCATGCACCACGCGGGTTTCACCGGGGCTGGTGATGCGGTCCAGATTGACCGGTGATGCACCGAGCACGCCGATATAGGCACCATCGACCTCGACGACGGTCGCCGGCGCGATGCGCGGCGCATCAACGGCCGCGTCGAGCCGGGTCGGGTCCAGTCGGTAGCTGTCGCTGCTGAGCAGCTCGTAGGTGGCCAGCGGGCCGAGCACCGGGTCGGCACGGAAATCCAGATTGGCCGAGAGCAGGGGGAAGCTCGCGCCCAGCCAGCTCGCCCGATCCGGTCTACCGTCGCCGTTCTCATCGCGCAGCACCGGCGCGATGGCGTCGCGTAGCACCACGTTGCCGGCATCGAACTCATGATTGCCGAGCGTCGCGGCATCAAAGCCGAGCGCGTTCATCAAGGCGATATCGGCCCGACCACGCCCGGGTTGGGCGCTGGGCAGTCCGGTCAACGCGCGGATGGCCGGTGTCACCCGCGCCTCGTTGCCAGCGTCGAAGAACGGACCCGGGATGAAGCTGTCGCCGGCACTGAGCAGGATGCTCGGCCAGCCCCGCCCGCGCGCATCCTCGCGCAGCGCTTGCACGGTGGCGGCGAAGCCGGGCGCGTTGTCGATGCTGCTGACCTCGCCCTCCAGATCGGAGACATGCAGGATCTGCACGGTGAGCGCCGCGCCCAGAACAGCCGGGGCCGCGGTCACCAGCAGCAGCCCCACGGCGCCGGCTCGCAGCACTCTCGCCAGCGGATTCGCCAGCAGACCTGCTGGCGAACCTGCTGGCCAATCTGCCAGCGCCGGATGACGCTTGCCGGCCTGCCCTACACGCCCGCGACAGCGCCGTTGCCCGGCCGCGACGCTCTGGAGGGGTCGGCTCTGGCCCGGACCACCGGCGCCAGATCGGCCGGGGGCGTGGGCGGTGCTGCGCGCGCGCGTCATACTCTCTCCTGACATGTGCTGGCGGGCCGGGCGTGCCGCCGGTCTGGGTTGGGTCGCGAACGTTCGAGCGTCGGTTCGCGTGCGCAAGTCTATCCCGACTGGGCCGTGTGCCGAAGTCCCGCGCTCAGCGCGCCAGCAGCTCGACCACATTGTTGACCAGGCGGATGCCGAAGCGGTCGTGAAGACTCAGGATCGATTCGGGATGGAACTGCACCGCGGCCAACGGCAGGCTTTGGTGCTCGACGGCCATGATCACACCGTCGCTGCTGCGCGCGGTCACCTGCAGACAGGCCGGCAGCTTCTCCTCCAGGGCGTATAACGAATGATAACGACCGCCCTTGAAGGTTCTTGGCAGTCCCTCGAACAGACGCCCGCCGAGAACCTCGATCCGTGACTCCTTGCCGTGCATGGGCTCGGGTAGCAGGCCCAGCTCGCCGCCGAAGTGCTCGACCATGCCCTGTAGTCCCAGACAGACGCCGAACACCGGTAGCTGCAGGTCGAGCGCGGTGCGCAAGGTGGACTGCAGGTCGAAGTCGGCGGGCCGCCCCGGTCCTGGCGAGAGCAGCAGCAGATGCGGGTTCAGCTCGGCCAGCCGCTCGGCGGGAAAACCAGCGCGGAAGGTCACCACCTCGGCCCCGGTCTGACGGAAATAGCCGGACAGGGTGTGCACGAAGGAATCCTCGTGATCGATCATCACGATGCGCTTGCCGGCGCCGGGGCCGTCAGCGCGCACCTCGACGTCGGCCGCTGCGGTGCCGGCGCTGGCTGACGCACGGTTGTCGTCCGGCCGTTTGATGGCGTCCAGCAGGGCCGAGGCTTTCAGTCGGGTCTCGGCTTCCTCGGCGTCGGGGTCGGACTCGAACAGCAATGTCGCCCCGGCCCGCACCTCGGCGATCCCTTGCTTGATGCGCACGGTGCGTAGGGTCAGACCGGTGTTCACATTGCCGTCGAAGCCCAGCATGCCCAGTGCACCGCCGTACCAGCGACGCACCGAGCGCTCGTGATCCTCGAGGAACTGGATGGCGTGCTGCTTGGGCGCGCCGGTGACCGTTACCGCCCAGGCATGGGCCAGGAACGCGTCCAGGGCGTCGAAGTCCTCGCGCAACAGCCCTTCGACGTGATCCACGGTATGGATGAGCCTGGAGTACATCTCGATCTGGCGGCGGCCGATGACCCGCACGCTGCCGGGCACGCAGACCCTGGACTTGTCGTTGCGGTCCACGTCCGTGCACATGGTCAGCTCGGAGGTCTCCTTCTCGGAGCTGAGCAGCTCGAGGATGTTGGCGGCATCCTCGATCGCGGTCTCACCACGTTTGATGGTGCCCGAGATCGGACAGGTCTCGATGCGCCGGCCCTCGCTGCGCACGTACATCTCCGGCGAAGCCGCGACCAGGTACTCGTCATCACCCAGATTGATGAGCGCGCCGTAGGGCGACGGATTGCGCTCACGCAAGCGCGCGAACACGGTGCTGGGTGGCGCGGGACAGGGTTCGAAGAAGGTCTGTCCGGGCACGACCTCGAACAGATCACCCTTGCGAAAGCACTCGATGGCCTCACGCACGGTGGCGGCGTACTCACCCGGCGCATGATCGCACGGCGGTGGCGCTTCCGGGCAGGCCCGGTAGGTGGTGCTCGCACCGCCACGCGGCAGGGGCGCGGTGTCTCCCGCGGTGGTGCGAAAATCGTAGCGGATCCGCATCGCCGATTCGCGTCGATGGTCCACCACCAACAGCTCGTCCGGTAGATACAGCAGCAGGTCGCGCTCGTCAGCCGCGCGCGGCAGACGCAGACGTGGCCGCTCGAACTGGAAGGCGAGCTCGTAGCCGAAGGCGCCGTACAGACCCAGATGGTGGTCGTCGGCGCAGCCGAAATGCGCGATGATCGCGCGTAGTAGCGAGAAGACGCTGTGCTGTCTGCTGCGCAGTTCCTCGGCAAACCAGCCTTCAGGCTCCTTGATTTCTATGTCCAGCCGCTGCGCCTGCGCCCGCAGCTCAGCGACCGCGGGTGTGTCGCGCAGCGCGTCGTGCACCGCGGGCAGGATGACCTCGCCGCGTTGATTCAACGCCTGCACCAGGACCCGACGGCCGCGCCCCTCCAACATCAACGGCGGGTCGACGAAGCCCATGTCCCAGCGCGTGTAGCGTCCTGGATACTCGAAGGAGGACGTGAGCAGCACGCCACGCCGCGCATCCAGGGCGAGTCGGATCGGCTCGATCGCGTCCTGGTAGGTCTGTTCCTGGGTGATTCGGGTGACCTGCACGCCACCGTGCGTCACATAGGTCGCGGTGCCGCTGCTCGCGGTGGCAGGCGCGGCGGCCGAGTCGCCGTTCGGCGGCTTGCTATGACTGGACATTCATTGCCCCGTTGAACTTCGTGATGGTTGCCGGGTTCGGTCCGTGCCGGCCGACACGGCGCCGTGCATCATAGGTGCGCTATCGCGGCGCCGCGAGTCAGTCCCCGGAATCAGTCCCCGGA
>JAGRHX010001531.1 GCA_020444775.1 Gammaproteobacteria bacterium | reverse complement strand
GGATTCTAAGCCGGAGCCGCGATTTGCTTTTTCTTCCCGGCGAGTTCGGCGGCGTATGTTTTTGCGACCTCCTTTAAGAGTTTTTGCCAGTCGATGTGATTCGGATTAGAGGGATTAAAACCGGTCGGGGAAACTTCGGAAAGACGTTTCCCGAGCCTCATCAGATCGCGGATTTTTGAGGCCTCGTCGGTTGCCCGTTTGAATATCTCTTCCTTTAGCTCTCTTCCCCGTAAAGCCGTTCCGCGGATAATAACGTTCGTCGCTCTTCGCTTAAGCTTAAGTCCGGCCTTATCGCGGGCGAGTTTTCTGACGGCTGCTCTTTTTTCATCCGTCAGACGCGGACGTGCGTAGATAAACTCTTCGTTTTTTGTGAGGATCGAGTAGATCACTTCGGCGAGACGACGGGCGACGGCAACGATCGCTACGTTGTGTCCCTTCTTCTTTTTGATCCTCTGATACATTCGCTTATAGATGGTCGGAGACTTTCTAAAGTGTTCGGCTGCCTGGACGAACATAAAACGGGCGTAGGCGTTTCCCTGTTTTGATATCTTTCCGATGCGCGGCGGCTTACCGCCCGTCTGTTTGACCCTCTGGGTGAGACCGAAGTAGCAGGCAAACTTCTGTTTTGACCCAAAGCGGGAGATATCGCCGATCGCGGCAAGGATCGTTGCGCCGACCGCCAGCGATACGCCGGGAATCGAAAGCAGAAGATCAAGCTGATGGCTAAAGACCGGTCTTGAAGCAATAAAGGAAGCGATCAGTTTGTCGAGATCATCGGTGAGAGCGGTCTGACGGGTGATCTCATTAAGAAGAAAGACGACCCGGTCTTTTTCAAACGGATCAAGCCCGTCCGCCTCAAGCAGGCTGTCGAGCCACTCGCGGCCGGCTGCACCGAAGAGGTCGGAAAACTCATATTCGATAAGGTTTCTGGCAAGCACCGAATGAACCTGATTCTTAAGCCGCGTGCGGTAATTGACAAGAGCCTCGCGGTCGGTGATCAGATGCCGGAGCCGTAAGGTGTCGTCATCGGGCGACCAGACTGTATCGAGATACTTGATACGGTTAAGATCCGCCAGTTTGCGGGCATCCTCGCGGTCGGATTTGACCCGAGCCTTTGAGATCGAACGGGTAAAGAGCGGGTTTGACAATACTGTCGTCGCTTTTGAATCCTTCTTGAAGATACTCATCACGGCATTGGCCGGGTTTGAGACCTCAAACGCGATCTGATCCTGCTTGCGAAGAGCTTTGGCAAGATGGATGAAGTTTTCGCGGGTCGAGGAAAAGGCAAAGTTTGCGAGTTCGTTTCCGTTTGGCGAAAGAACGGCAAGCTGCGATGTCTTCTTACCGAGATCAAGACCTAAGAAAAGCTGATCGCGGTCAAAATAATTGTTGCGAAGGAAAAAATTTGCTAAATTCATAAAATGAAATACCTCCTTAAAAAAGGTGTTTTGTAAAACTCGCCAAAGCGAGCCTCAATTATTGATACGAGCTTTGTAAAAAGGAGCTCAAGATGGCCCGAAGCGATAAGGGCGGCTTATTTACGACAGCAAGCTCTATGGGCTTATACGTATAGTCAAACCGCCGCTCAAATCAATTCACGCTAAGGCGGGAACTTGTTGAGCAGGCAAACCCGAACCATAACTAAACTGAATCTTAACGATTCATGGGAGGCCTGCTCAACATCCCCACTACCTTTTCATACCATTTACGATGCACTTGGACGAACAAAGCAGGTTATCGAAGGACGCGGAACAGTTACCTATATCTACAACCAACTCTCGCAAATGACATCGGAAACGCGCGGGTTTACAGACACTTTGGCTGATGCACCGCTTTCCGGAAACAGCTTCAAGATCGAATACACCTATGCTCTCGGCGGACAGCTGAAATCTATCAAGGATCCCTACGGTCAGCAGATCAATTACACACACGACAAAGCCGGAAGATTGAGTACAGTGACAGGATCTTCGGCTTTCGGCGGAATCAC
>JAGRHX010001212.1 GCA_020444775.1 Gammaproteobacteria bacterium | reverse complement strand
CGAGCAGATGCGCGAGATCGTCGCCCGCTACGCCGAGGCCGGGGTCCAGGAGCTCATCGTGCCCGACTTCCACCTGCCGCACGGCACGGCGAAGACCGAGTTCATGGATCGATTCATCGAGGAGGTCGCGCCGGTCGCACGCTGACCCGGCTCGACGGGCGGATCCTCAGCCGGCGTCGACCCTGACCGTGTTCGAGTCGCGATCCGGGTGCAGTACGGAACCGCTGGCCCGGCTGAGCGCGGTGAGTCGCTCCAGCACCAGGTCTTCCTTGTCCAGCGTGCAGAAGTAGCTGCGGTTCTGCGCGTCGTGGCGGACCAGTCGGAAGCGCAGCGTCTGCAGAGCGCCGCCTGACAGCTCCAGCTCGAGCAGCAGGCCGACCCAGTCCGGATGCTGGCGGTCGAAATGACCGATGTTGAACGACAGGCTGCCCAGGCCATAGGCGATGGGTTTGCCACGGTAGTATTCGAAGCCCATTGGCGCATGCGGGCCGTGACCCATGACCAGATCAGCGCCGGCGTCGATCGCGGCGCGGGCGATCTGGCGTTGGTAGTCCAACACCTCGTCGTCCAGTCCCCAATGATGACTGGCGACCAGGAAGTCGCAGCGTTCACGCAGCGCACCGATGTCCTCGCGCAGCATATCCAGGGCCTCCGGTTCGGCCCAGGTGACGATCTCCGGCGGCATTCCCGGTCGGGTCAGCGCGCGGGTCTGCTCCAGCCGCGGGCGATAGGCGGTGTGACCCTTGACCGTTGCCACGCCCGGATAGTCCAGCCGTGCCTCGTGGCCGTGCGACCAGTACACCGAGGTGCGTTGCAGGAAGCCATAGCGGATGCCGTCGCGTTCGATGATCGCTGGCGCCCGCGCCGCGTTCAGGTCGACACCGGCACCGGTGTGGGCGACGCCGACTTCATCCAGACGTCGCAGCGAGGAGCGGATCGCCGGCGCGCCGTAGTTGACGTTGTTGGCAACGCCCACCGCGCTCACCGCGGCCAGCTGCAGCGCGCGGGCCGACTCGAGCGGCGCGTGAAAACCCTCGTCTTCACTGGAACGCTCGATACCGCTCTCGTGAAAGCAGCATTCCAGATTGACGAACGACAGATCCGCGGCACGCAGGTGCTCGCCAATCAGCGAGAACGGTACCTCGGCGTCGGCAACGCCCTTCAGATTGACATCCCCGGCAAGAATCAGTCGGTGTTGCATGGCTCAGGGGGCCTCCTCTTGCTGGCGTGCCGGGCTGGTGGACGATTTCTTCGTCGTCACGTCTCGCGTATGGTCTTTTGCGTATTGTAGCGACTATCGCCATTGGAACACCTGCCAGGGAACGGATGCGGGAGGTATCGGACATGACCGATCTCGACAGGCTTCGCGAGCAGCTGCGGGCCAGAACGCTGGCCGATGAGCCGGGTGATCCACTCCGGCTTGCCGAACGGGCGGCGCTGGATGCCGATGACCAGGCAGCGATCGTTCGCCGCGCAATTGAGCTGATCCGGCAGGTGCGCGCCAGCAGCCAGCCATCGATGATGGAATCCTTCCTGGCCGAGTACGGTCTGTCCACCGATGAAGGCGTCGCGCTGATGTGCCTGGCCGAGGCCATGTTACGGGTGCCCGATGCCCAGACCCTGGACGAGCTCATCCAGGACAAGATCGTGCCCCACGACTGGGGGGCGCACGTTGGCGACAGCGGCTCGATACTGGTCAATGCCTCCACCTGGGCCCTGATGCTGACCGGTCAGATGCTCGAGGAGGAGCCGGATGGTGGCATCGTCGCGGCGCTGCGGGGCGCGTTGCGACGTCTGGGGGAGCCGCTGGTACGGGTCGCGGTTGCTCGCGCGATGCGCGAGCTGGGCGCTCAGTTCGTGCTCGGCCGGGATATCGAGGAAGCGATAAGCAACGGCGAGTCGATGCGCGAGCGGGGCTATACCTACTCGTACGACATGCTTGGCGAGGCGGCCCGCACCGAGGCGGATGCGGCACGCTATCTGGGCGCGTATGCACAAGCCATCGCCGCCATCTCGGCCAGCGCCCGAAGCGATCGGATTGCACTCAACCCGGGGATCTCGGTGAAGCTCTCGGCGCTGCATCCACGCTATGAGCCGCTACAGCGAGATCGGGTGCTGCCCGCGCTGACGGCACGGCTCGCGCAGCTCGCACGCGCCGCCGGTCAGGCCCGACTGGGGCTGAACATCGATGCCGAGGAGGCCGAGCGGCTGGACCTGTCGCTGGACATCGTCGAGGCACTGCTGCGCGACCCGAGCCTCGCCGGCTGGGATGGCCTGGGCGTGGTCGTGCAGGCCTATGGGCCGCGGGCCGAGCCGCTGCTGGATTGGCTGTATGCCCTGGCCGGTACGCTGGATCGTCGTTTGATGGTGCGTCTGGTCAAGGGGGCCTACTGGGACTACGA
>JAGRHX010001211.1 GCA_020444775.1 Gammaproteobacteria bacterium | reverse complement strand
CCCACTGCGGTGCAGATCCCTACGCATTACTCACCCTTCCGCCACTGAAGGCCGAAGCCCTCCGTTCGACTTGCATGTGTTAGGCATGCCGCCAGCGTTCAATCTGAGCCAGGATCAAACTCTTCAGTTTGAAGTTTTCGGCCAGTCCGAAGACCAGCCTAATCTTGGCTCGACGTAAGTACTATGACTAGGTTTGTCAAGTGCTTGCGCCGATTTTCTCCGTTAGGATCAATCGCTTACGCAAGCGCCCACACAAATTACCTGACCGAATTCTTAGAGAGCGGCGAGGTCGTCGTTGAGAACCTCGCTGAAGAGAGCCGGCATTCTACAGACCCATCGCAGGCCGTCAAGCTTTTTTTGAAAGATTCTTCAAAAAAATTTTTGGCCCGGCCCGGCGGCTGGAATCCCGCGGCAGCAGGCGCGACCCCAGGGACTCCGGTGCCTCGCCGACCGTGATGCGCTATCGGCTGCCTGCGGCAAACAGTTTAACGGCTGTAGCCGCCGGCGCCAGCCCGCTCCATGGCGAACTCGGCAGCCCAATGACAGATTGAGCCGGTGTCGGCCAGCATGGCGGTCTTCGGGTAGGTGTCAGACCCCATACGGCGTCGAGCATGCGTACGACCGTGAGGGACGCGTTGTCGGTGGACGGCAGACTGTGGCTGCAGACGTTGAGGGCGCGCTGAGTAGGAGTGGGTTTCGGGCGGTCATTGATGACACGGAGCGATGGGGCTTACAGGTAGGCGGGCGTGCTTGGCGTATGGCCAAAATCGCGGACTCGGCCAACTCAAGCGGGCATCGGTAAGCGCTGTTTCGGCGATTTGCGTCGCGGTCAGGAAGGGATATGACTATGACCGATGCGCAGCCCGGACGATGAATGTCCCTCACGACCGGAGCGAGGACGTGCTGGGGGTGGGCACCGCCCTGCGCCTTTAGACGCTTGACCGGATCTCAGGTCACCGGTATCGTGCCGACAGAATATTGAAAACAAATTCAATCCCTTACGGCCGCAACGTAAAAGACTTTCCGAGTCTGCGAGCAACCCACAGCTGGGGGACTACGTCATCGATACGCGGAGCCCACGAGCCCCGCTTGCCATGCAATTGCCCGACGTTGACAGCTGCACCAAGCGGCTCCCGCGGTGCACGGGCAATGGCCAAGCGCGGGCATTCATTGATCACCAGAATCCATCCTTCACCGACCTCTATCGGCAGTACGCGGTCCCGAACGAAGCGGTGAGCGCTCATCTGTCGGCGACAGGACTGGGCGGCATCGCTCACGATCTGCCGTTTGGTGGGTGCCTGGAGCGAGGGCCGTTTCGACTCAGTGCGAGACGTTCCGGCGCGAGCCTGTCGGTGGCTTGCGCGCTGTTGCTTCTCGCCACCCAGGTACAGGCTTCCGACCGCTCAGCAAGCAAAGTCGTTTATAACGTGGAACTGCCGAGCGCAAGCGAGCTCCAGTCACTGCGAGGCGATGCTTCACATCTGCTGGGTTCCTTCAACCCGGTCGACGCCACAGCACACGCATCCAATCCTCCGGACGAGTCTGGCGCCGCCGCCGATTCATTGGACATCGCGCTCACCCGAACGGTATCGGCTCGCCGCGAGCGTGGCCAAGATCACGTTACGCGCGAAACATCGGAGCGAGCATCCTCACAAGAGGCTCCGTCTGGCGCGCCCCCGGGCACAGGTGAACGGTCACCGGCGGGCGGCCAGCCCAAGCGCCAGACGCTATCGGAAGTCACAGTGGTATCAGGCGTCCGTGTCGATCCACCGCGCGACTCCCTGCAGTCTGGAGAGATCGTCAGGCACATCACCCGACTAAAGAAGGGCGAGTCTATATTCAGTGTCTCAAAGCGGGTTGGTGTCCGAAGCGGTGACGTCATGACGCTCTTGGAGCAGAACAAGGAGCTGGAGGAGACGCTCAAATATCTAAGACCGGGCCAACGCATCCTGCTCGACGCCGGCCACAACGGAGCGCTCGATCGTCTGGTAATCGATCTGCGAACCTCAGGAAGCCTGATTGCGACTCGAAACGGGGAGGCCTTCCGGGTAGTCCAGAGCGCTGACGAGATCGCCTGGGACAAGCTATCGGCGGGCAAGCTCGAGACCCGTGCAGGGAGCTTGGCGATAGCCTACTCCTCGATGGCCGATACCGGCATCGCAACGCCCGAGGCACCGAGTCAGGCAATCGAAGTCAAGCGAGTGCTTCAGGCGCAGGCTACCACGCTTACCGCCACACTCAGCTCGGCAGCTCCATCGGTGTTGCTGCCCACAGACGCAGACGAAGCGGACTCAGATGATGCCGCCAAAGTCGTGATTGATGGTTCGGCGCCGCGACCACAACCCACCCTGACAGCTGTCACAAAGCCTATCGACAGTGACACGCGGACCGAGAGCAACCGAGATTCGACGCCCGCTGCGGCCGCGTCCCGCGATGCGGCAGACATTGGCGCGAATCGTCTGGTCCGACTCGTCGTGAAGAACGGGGACTCCCTGTACGCGCTGTTCGAGAAAAACGGTATCAACAGCAAGGAGCTGATGCAGATGGCGTCAGCCAGTCACGGCGAGCGCCTGACCCAGGTGCACCCCGGACAACGCATACAGGTACTGGCCAGGCCCGACGGAGGTGTTGAATCGCTATCGATGCCCATCGATCTGGAGCAAACCCTCAACATGCGTCGGACCGAGAAGGGCTTCGTCGGTGAGATCGCCGTAGTCCCACTCACCCGCCGGGTGAAAACGGCTTCAGGGCAGATCGAGAACTCGCTGTTTCTGGCCGGACAGCATGCCGGACTCTCCGATCGGCTGCTGATGGAGCTGGTCGAAATCTTTGCCTGGGATATCGATTTCGCCCAGGACGTTCGGACAGGAGATACGTTTACACTCGTTTATGAGGAGCTCCTCAAGGATGGCAAGCCAGTCAAGACGGACAAGATTCTGGCTGCCGAGTATCAGAGCCGAGGGGAGGTGCTCAGGGCAGTACGTTATGCCGACCCCTCCGGGCATGCCGCCTACTACACCCCAGATGGATATGCCATGCGCAAGGCATTCATGCGCAACCCCGTCGAGTTCTCGCGAATCAGCTCACGCTTCAACCTCAATCGGCGCCATCCGATCCTGCATCGACTTAGAGCTCACAAAGGCGTGGACTATGCAGCCCCCTCCGGCACCCCGATTCGTGCGGCAGGCGACGGCGTCGTCCAGTTTGCTGGCCGTAAGAGAGGCTACGGCACAACCATTGTTTTGCAGCATGGCTCCAAGTACACGACCCTGTATGCGCATATGTCCAAGCTGGCGGGAGGGATGCGCGAAGGCAAGCGGGTAAAGCAGGGCAAGATCATCGGCTATGTCGGAAGCACGGGGCTAGCCACTGGTCCGCATCTGCACTACGAGTTC
>JAGRHX010001210.1 GCA_020444775.1 Gammaproteobacteria bacterium | reverse complement strand
CCAGCTCATCCGCATCGAGGAGCAGATCGGTCGCGACGGTGGCCAGGCACGCTATCCCGGCATGCAAGTGTTCGCCGGCCTCACCCGGGCTCGCGCATAGCGCGAGTGGCCGGCCGACCACCCGTGCCGTCGTCCAGATGAACGCCACCGACCACGTCGTGCGCACGATGCGTCTGGCCATCGTCTGCACCGGGGTGTTGTTGTTACTCGTCCAATACTCCCTCTGGGTGGGGCGGGGTAGTCTCGCCGACGTGTGGCGGTTGCAGCACGCGATTGCCGAGCAGCGTCAGCAGAATCAGGAGCTGGCCGAGCGCAATCAGCGTCTGCGTGCCGAGGTCGATGACCTCAAGAGCGGATTGGAGGTGGTCGAGGAGCGCGCCCGCCGCGAGCTGGGCATGATCGGTCTTGGCGAGACGCTGTTCCAGTTCGTCGATCAATAGGACCGTGGCGCGCCCCCAACGGCCTCACGGCTTCGGAGACTGAGTCCATGCAGCCGCGTATCTGGGCCGTGGTGCCCGCGGCCGGCGCGGGCAGGCGCATGCTGAGTGCGATCCCCAAGCAGTATCTGCAGGTGGCCGGCGCCTGCGTTCTCGAACACACGCTACGCGCGCTCCTGACCGAGAAGCGCATCGATACCGTGGTGGTGGCAATCTCCGCCGAGGATGAATACTTCGAGTCGTTGACGGCCGGTCGAGACCCGCGGGTCTCGATAGCGCCCGGCGGCGCCGAACGTGCGGACTCGGTACGTAATGCCTTGCAATCGCTGGTTGGACGTGCCGAGCCGGAGGACCTGGTGCTGGTGCACGACGCCGCCCGACCATGTCTGGCACGCGCCGAATTGCGAGCGTTGATCGACGCGGCGCTCGCTGATCCGGTCGGCGCGATACTGGCATTGCCTGTGCGTGACACGGTCAAGCGTAGCGATGCGCATGGACGTATCGCGGTCACGGTGCCACGCGACGACCTGTGGCGGGCACAGACCCCGCAGGCGTTTCGATTCGAAGCCTTGCTTGGCGCGCTCGAGAACGCCGGTCGGGCCGGGGTGGTGGTGACCGACGAAGCACAGGCCATGGAGCGGATCGGTGCGAACGCGCGTCTGGTGACCGGTAGTGAACGCAATATCAAGCTGACAGTCGCCGAGGACCTGGCGTTGCTGGAGCGTTATCTGCAAGACATGCGCGCGGGAGGACAATGATGCGGATCGGCCATGGTTTCGATGCACACCGATTCGTCGCCGGCGGACGGCTGGTCCTCGGCGGTGTGAGCATCGACTTCGATCGTGGCATGCAGGCACATTCGGACGGCGACGTGGTGCTGCACGCGCTGTGCGATGCTCTGATAGGTGCCGCCGGACTCGGTGACATCGGACTGCTGTTCCCCGACACCGACCCCGCCTACAAGGGTGTGGACAGTCGGGTTCTGTTGCGCGACGTGGTCGCGCGACTCGCCGCGCAGGGGCTGAGCGTGGTCAACGTGGATGTCTCCATCGTCGCCCAGGTGCCGCGGCTGCGGCCGCACATCGCGAGCATGCGCGAGCTGATTGCGGCGGACCTGCGGATCACGGTGGATCGAGTGAACGTCAAGGCCACGACCACCGAGGGCATGGGCTTCACCGGGCGGGAGGAAGGTATCGCCGCGCACGCGGTTGCCTTGATCCAATGAGTTGTGGGCGCCAATGAGCTGCGAGCCGCGATGCCGGTCGTCCGAGCATGACTGAGTCACGCGTCGCGCCGGAAGCCGTGAGCATGGCGCTGGCGCTCGTGCCGCCTGCCGCATATGCGCCGCTCGGCACCGGACTGATCCGGGAGTCGGCCGAGGCATTCCAGGTCGACGAGATCCTCGACGTCGAGCCGGACGGCAGCGGTGAGCATCTGTGGTTGCGGGTCCAGAAGTGGCGACTCAATACCCTGGACGTGGTCCGGCATCTGTGCCGGCAGCTGCGGATAGACGAAGGTGCGGTCGGCTATTGTGGGTTGAAGGATCGCGAGGCGCTGACCACGCAGTGGCTCAGCGTGCCGGCAACGACGGATGTGGAACGATGTCTGGAGCAGCTCCAGACGCGGATCGATGGGCAGCCTGAAGGCGGCTTTCGAGTGCTCGAGCTCGCGCGGCATGCGCAAAAGCTCAAGCGAGGC
>JAGRHX010001209.1 GCA_020444775.1 Gammaproteobacteria bacterium | reverse complement strand
GCCACATCGGCATTCTCGGCGTCGATAAGCACGGTGAGGAGTGGTATCAGCTGACCCTCGGTGGCTCGCCGGGTGGCGACGACGCGGCACTCGGCGACCGGCTCGGCGCGGCCGTGGCCAAGCACCGGGTAGCCGACACCGTGGCCCGTCTGTTCGGCGTCTACCGGCGTGAGCGCCTGCCGGGTGAAAGCTTCCTCCAGACCTACAGACGTATCGGTCTCAGCCCATTCAAGGAGTCCGCGTATGCCGCTGATCCGCAATCGTGAGATCGTCCCCGACCGATGGCGCGCGATGATCGAGTCGACCCAGGTCGCCGATCTGGGGCCGGGTGACGTGATCGTGAACGTCGCGCTGCTCGAGCAGGCACACGATGCGCTGCTGACGCGCGAGGGCCGGCTCGGTGTGCGTCTGCCACCACACCATCCGCTTCAGGCGCTCGACGCCGGGATGCTTCGAGGCGTCAGTCTGGTCGAGCTCGAGTTCAGCACTCACGCCGAGGGACGCGGCTACTCGCAAGCCCGTCTGCTGCGCGCCAGGCTCGGCTATGAGGGTGACATCCGCGCCGTAGGTGACGTGTCGCGGGAGCGTCTGGCATTCATGGCCCGTTGTGGTGTCAACGAATTCCTGTTGCCCGACAACCGTTCGGCGGAGGATGCGCTGAGCGCGTTTTCCGAGATCTCGCTGGTCTATCAGCCGGGTGTGGATGGGGCGCATGTCATTCCCATGCTCAGGGGCTGGCGCGCGAGCGCCGGTGCCGTCGGCTGATGCAGTATCTGCCCGTCTTCATGAGGCTGGCCGGACGATCCGCGCTGCTGGTCGGCGGCGGCACGGTGGCGGCACGCAAGGCCGAGCTGCTGCGCCGTGCCGGCGCGGTGCTGACCGTGGTCGCACCGCGGCTATGCCCGTCGCTGGACGCCTTGCGCGCCACTGGCGAGATCGAGCATTGCGCCGAGGTGTTCCGGCCCGTGCATCTGCAGGGCGTGTGCATCGTGGTGGTGGCGACCGACGACCGGGCGGTCAACGCCGCGGTCGCGAGCGAAGCCGAGGCGCGCGGCATCCCGGTGAACGTCGTCGACGAGCCCGAGCGCTGTGGCTTCATCATGCCGGCGATCGTCGATCGTTCGCCGGTGATCGTGGCCGTTTCCACGGGTGGTGCGGCGCCGGTGCTGGCGACCCTGCTGAGAGGACGTATCGAAGCGATACTCGAGCCCGGGCTGGGCCGTGTGGCGCTGTGGTCGCGTCGTTGGCGATCTCGTATCCGCGCGGCGGTGGGCGAGCCGGGCGCGCGGCGACGTCTCTGGCAGACACTGCTCGATGGACCGGCCGCCCGACTGGTGGCGAGCGGTCGCGAGCGCGAGGCCGACGCTTTGGTGGAATCATCGCTGGTTGCGTCATGCGCGCATCGACCGACCAAGTCCCGCGACATTGGCGTCGGCGTCGGCGCCGGTCGCGTGCCCGCGGCGTTCGAGGTTTCGCCGGGCGCCGACGGATTCGTCTCGCTGGTCGGCGCGGGACCTGGGGCCGCGGATCTGCTGACACTGAGGGCCGCGCGTCTGCTACGCGAGGCGGATGTGATCGTCCACGATCGGCTGGTCTCGAACGATGTGCTGGATCTGGCACGTCGGGATGCCGAGCGCATCGATGTCGGCAAGCGCCGCAACCTGCATCGGATGGCGCAGCAGGACATCAACGCCTTGCTGGTGACCTTGGGCCAGGCCGGCAAGCGGGTCGTGCGCCTCAAAGGTGGCGATCCGCTGGTGTTCGGGCGCGGCGGCGAGGAGGCCCAGGCGCTGACGGCAGCCGGCGTCGCCTATGAGATCGTGCCGGGTGTGACGGCTGCAACCGCCTGCGCGGCGAGTGCGCGCATCCCGCTCACCCATCGTGAGGTGGCGCATGGGTGTGTGTTCGTGACCGGCCACGGCAAGCACGGTGAGCCCGAGGCGGACTGGGGGTTGCTGGCGCGCTCGTCCCACACCCTGGCGATCTACATGGGCTTGCATCGGCTGGCGCACATCAGCAGCCGATTGATCGCCGAAGGCCGAGACGCGAGCACCCCGGTTGCGCTGGTGGAGCGCGGCGGCTGCGACGATCAGCAGGTGATCACGGGGACCTTGGCGGATATCGCCAGGCACGTTGCGGGCGCCGGCGTGACCGGGCCGGCGCTGGTCGTGGTCGGTGACGTGGTGAGACTGCGCGCGAGCCTGTTGGCCGTGAGCGAGATGCCTGTCACCATCGGCTCCGGGTCGGCGTGCGGACCGCATCCGGTCGCTGCCTGAAAGGGCCGTTTTCGACGCTTTGAAGCCCGGCGGGCGATACGACGCCGAGGCGTTCCCCGACGTCTGCTTCGTGATCTTCATCCGTCGATCTGCGTAGCGAATCGCTACGGTAATGACATGCTGGGGCGGCTGGCGCGCGGCAATCGTGTGTCCGATCTCGCGCGCGACAGGTCATGGCTTAGAACCGGCGTCTATCAAGGTATGCATAAGCGCATCCATGAGTATAGGCAAACCCTGTATTTCCGCGCGATTAGAAGAGTGCCTAAGCTTCTCACAGGTATTCAATCGATATCATGTGGGAGTGTTCCGATGCCTACCATCGCTTGCCAGACCTGCAGCCGGGATTACCTGCATCTGGATGACAACGCGCCGGTGCCGGCGGAGGGGGATGTCACCGTGCCGCTCGATGCATGGCGTCGACATACCGAGTCGCTCTCCTGGCGCGAGGGTCGGACCGGCGTACGCATCGAGGCGGGACTGAACGCGCTGGGCGACATACCAAATCTCTCCCGTCTGGCCGCGGTGGTCGTCGAGTCAGGAACCTCACAGCCGTGTCTGTCGCGACTGATGGAAGAGGCGGGGCGGCTGCGTGAGAGCGGGCGGTTCAACGGCACGCTGCTGGTGCGGCCTACACCACAACGGTGACAGCGGTCTGTGGTGTGGGGGCGACTCGACGAGTGCTCCCCATGGCGGTCGCATGCAGAGCCCCGGTGCCCGAGTCGATGAGCTGGCGGGCGGATCCGGCCATCACTCCTGGCCGGCGAGCAGCGCGGCTCGCAACGCGTCGCGCAGCCGACGCAGGCGCTGGGTCATCAGCCTGGCCTCGGTGGTCAGCAGACTGACCGGGTGAGGCTGCGGCTCGTAGCGCTCCAGCACGATGGCCAGCTCCCCACGGCGGACATGCTCACGCACCTGGTAGGCCAGAAATCGACCGAATCCCAAGCCGGCCGCGCAGGCGGCCGCCGCGGGCAGGGCCTGGTTGACAGTCAGTCGTGGCTGGACCCGAATCAGCATCGGTCTGCCCTCGACCACGAACGGCCAGCTGGTCTGGGCGCGCCCGCCCAGGAACTGCACGCACGGCAAGGTCGCGAGCGTGCCCGGCTCGGTCGGTATGCCGGTCTCGGCCAGCAGCCGCGGGCTGGCCACGACCACCTGACGCATCACGCCCGCGTCCGTCGCAATCATCGACGAATCGACCAGCGGACCGATACGTACCGCCAGGTCGATACCTTCCTCCAGGAGATTC
>JAGRHX010001530.1 GCA_020444775.1 Gammaproteobacteria bacterium | reverse complement strand
TGTTGGGCGGGCCCATTATGGGCTTTATTTATGGCGATTTTTACCGGCAAGGAGCGTTGGTCTTGGCGCTGCTCAGCCTGGGCCAAACGGTCAACGTATGGACCGGACCGTGCGATCCAGTCTTGCGTATGACTAACCGTCAAAAGACCATTATGTGGATCAGCATACTGGCCGGTTTCTTTAACGTGGCCGGGTCGTTGCTGGTTGTAGAGAAGTATGGGATTACAGGGGTGGCATTCATCACCGCGCTGGCTCTGATATTCCAGAATTTAGCGGCACTTCTATATACAAAAAAGAAGGTGGGCATCTGGACCCACGTCCGTTTGGCGTGGCCTCCCGTAAAGCAACTGTTGCGTAGTTAATAGAAAACGCAACTCAGGATGGCACAAATGGAAGTGCACCGGTGGCGCGAAATGCTGGCGTACTTTAAACAAAAGCGAGAAGCAAATGCTTTCTAAGGATTTCATAGCGCGTGTGCAAAACAAGCTGGCACGCGAATCTCATCGGTCTCTCAAGCGTTTCTATCATCTAAAAAACAGCAGAGATATTCAAAAACGCATCATGTTTGTCATGGGCTGTCAGCGTTCCGGCACCACGTTGATGATGCACATTCTGGAAAAAGATTACGCGACCTCGATTTATCACGAGCAGAGCGTTCTATCTTCAGGTGACAAAGTAGAGCGGTTGCGTCTCAACTCACTTGCCTTTGTCAAAAAGGTGCTGACGCGCGACCGGGCGCAGTTTATTGTGCTGAAGCCTCTAGTCGAGTCGCAAAGGACGACTGAGCTACTTGACTTCTTTCCTAATTCTAAGGCGCTCTGGATGTATCGTTCCTATCACGACGTGGTCAATTCCAATTTAAAACGATTTGGCATGCGAAATGGCATTGACGATATTCGTCCAATTGCGCAGGATGACTCAAACAACTGGCGCTCTGCCGGCGCTTCCGCACAGGTGCGTGCGTTTGTCCAGGAACACTTTGCCGAAGATATGAATCCATATGATGCCGGAGCACTCTTTTGGTATGCCCGCAATAACCTTTACTTTGAGCAGAATTTGACGCAAAATCCACACGTCATGCTCTGCAACTATCGGGATCTGGCGCTCAAGCCATTGCACTTTATGCAAGAGCTTTACCACTTTATGGAGCAGGACTTTCCAGGCGCGCATATTGTGGCGGATGTCAAAGACAGCTCAGTGGGGCGGGGCAAACATGTAGAGCTATCCCCAGATATTGAGGCCGCATGTGCCGACCTGTATGCGCGCATGGACGCCGCTTACGCAGCCACGGAACAATATCGTCGCATCCACGCCGACGAAGAGACCGAAACTGGCCAGGTTCCAGCGACAGTCTCGTGCTAATATCCAATTATCAGCAGGTCGCAATGGCAGGCAATAGAGCCGGATCCATCAATCGCAACCGACGCCTATCTCGCCAACACCGTTGCAGTGTAGTGAGTATGCTTATGGATTGCTACATAGGTGAGCATGGCGGGGGAGCATGGCGTCCAGGATATGAAACAAAGTGAGTCTCGCGTGAAATTTACGATCTGCAATCGACACAATCTGCTACACAATAGGGAACAATATGACCGGCAGCTCAGGTGACCAGATCGCCTTCTTTCTGCCCGATCTGATCGGCGCCGGGGCGCAACGCGTTATGCTCAATCTAGCCAAGGGTGTTGCCGCGCGCGGCTATGCAGTGGATATGGTGCTGGCCAAAGCACACGGTTCCTACATGGGCGAAGTGCCGGACGCCATCCGCATTGTAGACTTGGGCGCGCCGCGCTTAATTGCCAGCGTGC
>JAGRHX010001208.1 GCA_020444775.1 Gammaproteobacteria bacterium | reverse complement strand
CCCAAGCGGAAAACCGTCCACGAAAGCGGGGCAACTCCAGTCGGTGCTATTCTCGCGCTTGATGCGTCCCGTCTTGCCAGGAACGGCCGCGACTGGCATACGTTGCTGGAGTACTGCGGTCTGGTGAACACATTGCTGGTCGATGAGGACGGCATCTACGATCCGCGTCATCCCAACGATCGCATATTGCTGGGCATGAAGGGGACGATCAGCGAGATGGAGCTGGCGACCTTTCGGCAGCGCTCGCAGCAGGCGTTGAAGCTCATGGCCGAGCGTGGCGAGCTGCATACGAGCGTTGCGGTGGGCTATGTGCGCAACCGAGACAACCGTCTTGAGCGGGAGCCGAATCGCCGGGTCCGAGAGAACCTTGACCTGGTGTTTCGGAAGTTTCGTGAGTTTGGCAGCGTGCGGCAAGTTTTGCTCTGGGTCCGCCAAGAACGGATCGAGCTGCCAGCGGTCGCGCATGGTCCCGAGGGTCGACGACTGGTGTGGAAGTTGCCGGTCTATAACACGATTCACAAGATATTGACCAACCCGGTCTATGCCGGCGCCTACGCGTACGGTCGCACCGAGTCACGGATCTCTATCGAGGCGGGGCGCAAGCAGACCAGGCGAGGAGTGAAGCGTGCGCAGACCGCTTGGGACGTGCTCATCCTGGAACATCATGCCGGCTATATCAGCTGGGAAGAGTATCAGACGAATCAGGCGACGATTGCGGACAATGCCAACGGCAAGGGTGCAATGATGGCACGCGGCGCTGTCAAAGGCGGAGAAGCCGCGCTGGCGGGTCTGCTGCGCTGTGGGGAATGCGGCCGGAAGCTGACCGTGCAATACGGTGGTCGGCAGGGCACGTTTGGTCGCTACGTGTGTCGCGGTGCAAGCATCAATCACGGCATCCCCTCCAAGTGCATCTCGTTCGGTGGGATTCGAATCGATACTGCCGTTTCGAACGCAGTATTGGAGGTTCTAGAGCCGCTCGGTATCGAAGCGGCATTGAGTGCTGTAGAGAACCGAGAGCGCGAGAGTGCTGCCGAGCGTCGTCAGCACGAGCTGGCGCTCGAGCAGGCACGCTATGAAGCCGACAGAGCGCGTCGCCAATACGATGCGGTCGAGCCGGAGAACCGACTCGTGGCGGCCGAACTCGAGCAACAATGGAACGATGCTCTAAAGGTGGTTGCTGAGCGGGAAGCGGCGCTTGCAGCTTCCCAGGACAGTCGGCCCAGTCAGGTTGGTCCCGAGCAGCGAACAGCGCTCATGGCACTGGCCGAAGACCTGCCTGGCGTGTGGCATCACCCGTCGAGCTCTGCAGCGCTCAAGAAGCGAATCTTGCGAACCGTGCTCAAGGAGATCGTAGTCTTCGTTCGAGAAGGTCGTATCCGGCTCATCATGCATTGGCACGGTGGCGATCACACTGAGTTGGAGGTAGCAAAGAATCGGACCGGTCAGCATCGGTGGAAGACCGATGTCGAGATCGAGCGGATCATTCGAGCACTCGCCCGGTTGATGCCTGATTCGACGATTGCGGGCTTGCTCAATCGCGCCGGCAAGCGAACCGCGAAGGGACTGAGCTGGACGCGCAACCGTGTCTGTAGCTTTCGCAATGACCACCATATCGCGGCTTATGAGGAAGGCGAACGGCAGGCGAGGCAAGAGCTGACGCTCCACGAAGGGGCCGAGCAGCTCGGCGTGAGCACGATGACCGTACTTCGTTTGATCAAGCGCGAGATCCTGCCGGCGACGCAGATATGCGTGGGCGCGCCGTGGGTTATCCATCAAGACGATCTGCATTCGCCAGCGGTGCAAACTGCGTTGCGCAGCGCAGCCAATACAGCCGATAACAAACAGGCAACCCCAGATTTTCAATGAGATAGAGAGGTGTGCACTATGTCAGGGGATCGGGCGGCCCGATGAAGATGAGGTTGGCGCGGTTGTCGATGAAGCTGAAGTCGAGCAGCTGATTGGCCTGTCGCTTGGTGATCGAGGTCTGATGACGGTAGTCGAACTCCTCGAGTGATTTCGGCACAGGGATCTGCGCCTGCTTGCGGTGTAAGGCGATGCGCTTGGCGTTGCGCTCGGCGCACTCGTGTTCGGCGAGCTGCTCGGCGAACTGCAGGTAGGAGAGCTGGTTGGCGTCGGCATGGGCCAGTAGCGTCTCGAGGCCGCGGCTGACCGCGTTCAGGCGCAGCGAGCGATACAGGCTGGCGGCGTGCTCAATGGAGCTCATGGCCACTCTCCTGCTCGGTGCCGGTCAGCGTCCGATAGGCGCTGAGCAGTGTCGACTCGGTGCGTTTCGTAGCGGCCGCGTCCCGCGGTTCACTGAACAAGCGCAGGGCGCGTTCAGGATGGGCCTCGAAGGCATCGAGGTACTCGCTCATCTGGCGGATGCTCAAGCCGCCGGGTCGAGCCAGCAGCCCCTGCAGCAACGCCGGCGGCAGTCGTTGCAGGCGCGGCAGATAACGGCGGGCACCGCGCAGCTTGTCCAGGTAATAGGCCCGGTCGCGCTGGCGTAGTTGTGCGCACAGAGCCTGACCGAGCTCGTGACCGAGGGCGGCCTCGAGCTCGGCTTCGAGCTCGGCGCGTGCCTTGGCCTTGTCGCGATAGTGGTCGCCGTTCTTGACGAGCGCACCTTTGCCCGGGTGCAGCGGGTGGGTCGCCACCAGCTCGCCGGTGTCGGCGTGGTAGAGCCGGAGCTGGCCATCAGGGGTGGCCACGACCCGGACCCGGCCGCGCTGGAAGGCCAGCGGCGCGGAGTAGCGATTGCCCTGGAACGAGAGCAGTCCGGTCTTATCGACCTTGCGCAGCACACCCTCGGTGTGTGGCGCCTGCAGGCACGCCGGGCTGAGGTAGGGTTTGAGGGTGGCCTGCTCGCGGCTGTCGAAGCGCAGCTTGGGAACCTCGCCGGTGGTGCCGTGCACGCGCACGTTGGCGACGCACTCGAGCCAGTCACGCAGATGCGCCGCAAGCGCGCTCCAGTCCTCGAAGTCCTCGCCGTACAGTCCGTCGCCCTTGACATACTTCACGCCGGCCTCGACCTTGCCCTTGCTCTCCGGGTCATAGCCCTCGCAGACGCGTATCGCGAAGCCGGCGGCGCTGGCGTACCGGGCGAAGCGCTCGTTGAGATCGAGCTCGCGGTACTGCTCATCGAGCACCACCAGACGGGTCTGGTCGTACACACACTCTTGCGGACAGCCGCCGAAGTAGCGGAATGCCTCGTCGTGCAGGGCAATGAACCGCTCGGTGTCGAACGCCCGCCGTGACAGCCCGACGTACATCATCCGCGACCAGGACAGCACGAACACCACGAAGTACACCGTCACCGACGCGCCGCCTATCGACACGCCGCGCAGCTCGCCGGCATCGACCTGGCACTGTACGCCGGGCACGCCATCGAGCACCGGCTCGTAGTAGCGCGGCTGCGCCTGACAGACCTGCTCGCGCAAGCTATTGACATAGCGGCGGAAACTGCGCGTGCTGACCGACACCGGTCCGACCTGGTCTTCCAGTCGTCGGCGCAGCTTCACCGCGCTCAGACGCGGATAGTGCTCGAGCTGGTGCTTGAGAAAGTCGCGGTGTTCATCGAGCGCCTTGTGTAAGCGGCCAGACCGGACCGTC
>JAGRHX010001207.1 GCA_020444775.1 Gammaproteobacteria bacterium | reverse complement strand
GCGCCGGATAGGCTGCGGGATCGAAGGCATCGGCAACGGCGCCGTAGTCGATGTCGAGGTAGCTGTCGCCATAGGTCACGAAGAACTGCCCGGGCAGGTGGGGTAGGGCCCGGCGCAACGCGCCGCCCGTCCCCAGCAGGGTCTCCCCGTCGGGCACATAATCGACCGTAATGCCGAAGCGGCCGCCATCTCCCACCGCGTCCTCGATCATCTCGCCGAGATAGCCGGTGAGCAGCACCGCGCGGCGCAGCCCGTTGCGCGCGAACAGCCGAAGCTGGTGGAAGACGAACGGCTCGCCGGCAACCTCAAGCAGCGCCTTGGGGCACGTCTCGGTCAGGGGCCGCATGCGCGTCGCAAGCCCGCCTGCCAGCACCGCGATGGTGTCGCATGCCGCCATCGCTCAGCGGACGAAAACGAACGACTTCATGATTCCGTAGCTGATCAGCGGGGAGACGACCATGTTGACCAGGTAGAGCACGATGCTTGGCAATTCGAAGGCCTGCACCAGGGCATTCACGACATAGTTGAGGATGGCGAAGGCGATGATGAAGAGCGCGTAGCGGACGATCACCGCCAATTCCAGCCGCCGCTTCTGGAACGTGTAGAAATTGTTGAGGGAGAAGTGGACGATGATGACGAGCGCATAAGCGATCAGCGAGGCGACGGCCGGCGTGCCGACGATCTGCTCGAACGCCAGCGACAGAACCAGATAGGTCAGGGCCGTCACGACCCCTGTGACAGCAAAGCGCGCAAACATCGCATAGGCTGGGTTCATGGCCTGCGAAAGCTCCCGACGATCTGGAAGCCCTTCTGGATCGCGCCGACGTTGAGGTGCATGAGCCAGGAAAAGACATGCGAGGCCGTCAGTTCCGCCGCCGACGGCTCCGAGTTGGCCGCGGATTCGACCCTGTCCGCACTGGCGATGATCAGATACCGGTAGAGGTTGAAAAACGGGAACCCGATCCGTCCCGCCGAAACCGTCTCGTAGCCGGCAGCCTCCATCACCCGCGATAGCGACTCCGGCGTAAAGTGCTGGCGATGGCCGATGGCGTGGTCGAACGCCGACATCGGGCCGCCCGGCACAGTGACATGAACGATCGCACCGCTGCCAAGGAATGCGGAAGCAGTCCTCATCAAAAGCGAGGGGTCATCGACATGCTCCAGCACTTCCGAGCAGGTCGCGACCGTCGCCAACCGGTCCCCGATCAGCGACTGCGACTGCGGCTGAAGCAGATCGGCCTGCACAAACGTAGCCGAGGGCACCGCCCGGCGCCCGATCTCGACACCTTCCTGCGAGTACTCGACCCCGATCGCTTCAAGCGCCGGCAGCCGCTCGTGAATGATCTGCAGCAGGTGGCCGGTGCCACTGCCGATGTCGAGCAGGATGGGATCGGTCTGCGCCGCGATGGTCTGGCTCACACGGCGCACCAGCCAACCGAACCGCATCAGCTGCCCGGGATTGACCCGCGCACGTTTGGAGTATTTCGCCCAGTGGGCGTCCCAGTCGTCCTGCTCGGCGCGAGCGGTGGGGCTAGGGGTCAC
>JAGRHX010001206.1 GCA_020444775.1 Gammaproteobacteria bacterium | reverse complement strand
GGCCGACATCGGGGCCGACATCGGGTCGGCATCGACCAGATTGTCCCGCATCGATGCCTCGATCGGCTTGCGAGTCGCGTCGACTTGGGCCAGCCTGCTCATCTGACTTCACCGGATCCCGCGCGGGTCCGCGTCACGAGCCCCTGCGCGCCAATCCCCTCCGAAGCGACGTCCAGACGGGCTTGACAACGCCCCCCTGGTCCCAATGCTGTCAGGGCGAACGATACGGACCTTCCGATATCTTCGTTCACCGTCTCTACCTCCAGCCGCGCCGTTGGCGGCACCTCCAGTTCGGCTCATCACCACTGCGCTCGTTTTCGCGACAGGTTGCAAAGGTCTGCGACAGGCGTCGCACCCGCCCAGGTCAGAGTGGTCTTGGCCACTACGAGCGCCTCCCGTCAGGAAGCATCTCGCGTGCCAACGCTCATGCTTCTCGAAACCCGCGCGTTACGCCGTCGCGGCGCCAACGCGGCGCGTGAATACCGCCGGTCCTGGCTGTTTTGCCCCAGAGGGCGGGTCATATGAGCCGCTGACCGGCTTCCCCCCGAGCCTCGAAGGGCCAGGCACGGCTCACCGCAAAAGCGCATCAGCGCGGATGTGGCGAGCCGTGCCGCAGCAACCAGGTGGCAGTCCTGGCAGACCCGAGACGCCCACTCAGGCAACCGGGCGTCTGCCGATGATGCCGAAGACGATGGCCAGGATCAGACCGACCACGAACAGGATCCAGGCGATGTGAGCGGCGGTGCCGGCGATGCCTGTAAGGCCGAGAACACCCGCGATCAACGCCACTACCAGAAACGTCAGAGCCCAGCTCAACATGATTCACATCCTCGTCGTTTCGACCCGTATTGGTCTGCAAGGGTCTACGCGAGATGCATGCCAGAGCATCCCAGGAATCTCGCTATTCTTCACAAGCTCATGAATGGCATCACTTTTTTGTCATATGATCAGCGCTGCAGGCGCGCAAGGACCCGTCCAGTACGCAGACTCGATGCGGCTCAGGCCCACCGCCATGGTGGTATTGAGCCGTAGATTGCACCGCCCCGGGTGGGTCGTCCCGGCACCCGGGTGACCTCTACCAGGCGCCGAAGGACATGGGGTCCGGCGTGCTTGACCGCCAATCCGCCAGCCTCTAACGTCGCCGCCACCTCCAACGGTTTCAGCCGTCAGATGCCGCCGACCGCCAGCGCGTCGCGCCGCAGGCCGGTAGGCGCGGACACCGAGCCTGCCGACACAAGGACCGATCAGCACCTTGGCCCGGCAACCATTCATGACCCGGAACGGAACACAGACAGTGAAACTCACCGACAATGAGCTGGCCCGATTCGAAGAGCAGGGCTACCTGTTCTTTCCCGCTCGCTTCACCCCGCAAGAGGCCAGGCTGCTCAAACAGGCGGCCAACCGTGTCTATGCCCTGCAACGCGAGGAGGTCTGGCGCGAGAGCTCGGGCGTCGCCCGTACCGCGTTCGCCGCGCACCAGTACGACCCGACCTTCGAACGGCTGGGCAGCCACCCGCGGTTGGTCGAGCCGGTGATGCAGATCCTCGATGGTCCGGTCTACATGCACCAATTCAAGGTCAACGCCAAGGCGGCGTTCGACGGCGAGGTCTGGCAATGGCATCAGGACTACGGCACCTGGCAACGCGACGATGACATGCCCGAGCCGCGGGCCATGAACATCGCGGTGTTCATCGACGACGTCACGGCCGCCAACGGACCGTTGCTGTTCATCCCCGGCAGCCATCGGTCGGGGGTATTCGAAGCCGGACACGATCTGCAGACCACCAGCTATCCACTGTGGACCTTGGATCGCGAGACGGTCACGCGATTGGCCGAACGGGGCGGATGCGTGGCTCCGACCGGGCCAGCCGGCAGCGTGCTGCTGTTCTCATCACTGCTGGTGCATGCGAGCCCGCCGAACATCAGCCCCCTGGACCGGACCATCGCCTATCTGTCCCTGTGCCACGTCGATAATCATATTCGCCGCTTCAAGCGCGCCGAGTGGATCGCGCATCGCGACTTCACACCGATCCAGCCCTTGGCCGACGACTGCTTGTTGGATCTGGACGACGCCACCAGCAGCGCGGCCTGAGCACGACCAAGCGAGCCGCCAGCATGTACATCCATCAAGAACTGCTTGCTCGAGCCGAGCGCTCCGACCCGGTCCGGGTCGGTCTGATCGGCGCCGGGAAGTTCGGCTCCATGTTCCTCAGCCAGGCGCCCTCCACACCCGGGCTGAGGGTCTCTGCCATCGCCGATCTGAATCCCGACCGCGCACGCCTGACCTGCACCCGGGTTGGCTGGAGCGCCAGCGACGTGGCCAGCACACGCTTCACCGACGACGCGAGCTCGATGATTGCCAGCGCCGACGTCGATGTGATTGTCGAAGCCACCGGTAACCCGGCCGTTGGCATACGACATGCCCGCGCCGCATTCGCTGCTGGCAAGCACATCGTCATGGTCAATGTCGAAGCCGACGTGCTGGTCGGCCCGCTGCTCGCCGCCGAGGCGCGCGAGGCCGGCGTGGTCTACAGCATGGCCTATGGCGATCAGCCCGCGCTGACCTGTGAGCTGGTCGAATGGGCACGCAGCTGTGGCTTCGAGGTGGTGGCCGCCGGCAAGGGCACCAAGTATCTGCCGAGCTATCACGCCTCCACGCC
>JAGRHX010001205.1 GCA_020444775.1 Gammaproteobacteria bacterium | reverse complement strand
TGCCCGTTGTAGGCGTTCATCAGCCCGGCGAAACCACGCCGCACACCTTCTGGCGGCAAGACCATCATGTGCGCGGGGACCTCGAGATCCTCTAGAAGGATCTCGGTCTCCGGGATCCCACGCAGGCCCATGGCCGGCTCGCGGCGGCCGACCTTCAGACCCGCGTCACGATCACGCACCGCGATGAAGCCACCGATTCCCTTGAACTCGCCGTTCTCGACCACCCGGGCAAAGATCAGATGCAGACGCGACACCCCGCCGCCGGTGATCCAGTGCTTCTTGCCGTTGATGACATAGCGATCACCCTGTTTGACCGCCGTCGTGGTCATCTCGGTCGCCGCGCTACCGGCACCGGGCTCGGTGATACAGATGGCCGGTTTGTCACCGGCCAGCACCAGCTCGGCGGCAAGCCGTTTCTGCTGCTCGTTGCCATATTTCATGATCGCGCCGATAGCGCCCATGTTGGCCTCGACCACGATACGACCGGTGACGCCACAGCATCGAGCCATCTCTTCGATGACCAGCACCGCGTCCAGATAACCGAGACCGCGGCCCCCGTATTCTTTTGGGATGGTCATCCCCATGAAGCCGGCATCCTTGAGCTTCTCGACGTTGTCCCACGGGTATGCCTCGCTCACGTCGACCTCGGCCGCTCGCTCGCGGATCTCTGACCGGGCCAGCTCACGGGCGGCTTCGCGGATGTGGTTCTGGAAATTGCCGAGCTCGAACATGGGGCTCTCCCAAACGACAGGTGACGTGGCAGGTGGGGATGATTCGACCCCACATATTAACAATCAGAACTGGACGCAGATCGAGGCAAAGTCGTGCTGGCGCTGCACTGAACCGCTACCCGTTCCGCCAAGGATCAATGTGCCTTGATCTGTTCCCCCATGTGCATCCAAGCACGCTCCTAGCCTTATGCTAGACGCAGGTACGGGTTGGTGAGCGGGCAGCGCTTGACCCCTGAGCACATCGATGTCATCGACCGCAACAAATGAGGGGGCGGCATGGTGAGTGACCGCCATGACACCGGATCACTCTTAACATTTGACTTCAGATTGCCGCCATAGTGCGCTATTCTCATTCAAAGATGTGGTCTGCATCATGGCATACCGTGCTAGGCCCGGCTCGGGCGATTCCCGTATGGGTCCACGAGCTGGCTCCGATTCCGAGGTTTCGACGGCTTTCGACATGTTCAAGGTGCAAGGCAGGTGTCGCGCAACCAATGCGGCCATAGGCACACATCGGGTACGGCACAGGAAGGGGGGACGGCACAGGAAGGCGCGTGCGACGCCGGCAATGGCATGCTGGGTGCACTGCATGCTCATGCTTCCCGCGTTGGCATTGGCCCAGAGCAACGATGCTCCAACCTCGCTGGACGCGTTGTTCGGCACCCCCGCCCCGAAGAGCACCAGCTCCCCACCTGCGCCACCGGCCGAGTCTATCGATCAATCGGAGTCTACGGCCCCACTGCCGATGGGTGAGCACGCCGGCACGGACACGGCGCCAACACAACCGTCCCTGAGCAAGGATCCACAATCTCGCGATGCGCTGTTCGCAACCGAACAGCCATCAGCTCCAGCGACTGCGACTGCGACTGCGACTGGGGCGACGGATGAAAACACGAGCGCTCAAGAGCCGCCCACATCGGCGGACGCACTATTCGGCGTACCGACTACCGCACCGGCGGACACACAGAACCGCCAACTCGAGGCTGGAGAGGAGTCATCCGGCCCGGCGCTGCCTGAGATACACGGCTTTTTCCAGAACGAACTGGCCTATGCGTATCCTGGCAGTGGACATTTCTCGAAGTTCAAGAACACCCTGCAACTACAGGCATCAGGCAGAGCCCATGCGGTCGGTGGGTTCAACTGGTTTGTCTCGTCTCGTTTCGTATTCGACCCGGTGTATGACAAGGAGAGCTATTTCTCCGAGGACGTGGAAGACGATCAGGCGGTGGAGCTGAGCCTGCGCGAGGCATATGCTGACATCGAGCTCGGCGATCTGGAGCTGCGTCTGGGTCGTCAGCTGATCGTCTGGGGAGAGACTCCCGGCGTATTCGTTGCCGACATCGCCACGGCAAAAGACCTGCGCGAGCACATCGTGCAGGACTTCGAACTGCTACGAATTGGTCAGTGGGCGGCACGAGCTGAGTACTTCACCGACGACCTGGTGCTGGAGGCGTTTTGGATACCATTTGCGACGGTGAATGAAATCGGCGTCGCGGGAAGCGAATTCTATCCGGGATACGTTTTTGCACCTGACGGCGTCGAGACGCGTTTTGGCAAGCAGCGCGAGCCGTCAAACGCCCTGTCCAACTCCGGTTTCGGTACTCGGGCCAGCACCCTCTGGGACGGGTACGATATCTCGTTGTTCTACTACACCAGTATCGATGCGCACGCGGCGTTCGAACGCCAGATCATCGCTGGCGCCAGTCCCGTGTTCCTGTACACGCCGAAACATGCACGAATTCATCAGTTCGGTACCACGCTTACCAAGGATTTCCGGTCATTTCTGCTCAAGGCAGAGGCAACCTACACCAAGGGCCGCCAGGTCGAGGTGTCCAATCTGCTTGATACCGATGGCCTGCTACGCAAGGATGCGCTGGAGTACATTATCGGCCTCGATTGGCACCTGGCCGACGAAACGAACATCAACATCCAGTTCTTTCAGCGCTTCTACCCCGAACACGACAGCCAGCAGGTCGAAAAGCAATTCACTAGCGGTGTGACCTTCCTGGCCAACACCGGCACCTTTCACCCGGACGTCAAACCACAGGTTCTGCTGATTCACTCGCTGGACGAATTCGATTGGCTGTTGCAGGCAAAGCTCGCCTGGCAGGTCGACCCTGCGGTGAAGCTCACGGTCGGTACTGATATCTTCGAAGGCCCGCGCCGCGGCATCTTCGGTCAGTATGACAAGAATGACCGCGTATATTACGAACTGCGCTACGATTTCTGACCGCCCGATAGGGAACCGCTGATTTATTCCATTCATGGAATCAATCAGCATCGCAAAG
>JAGRHX010001204.1 GCA_020444775.1 Gammaproteobacteria bacterium | reverse complement strand
CAGCGCCGCCAGCGCGGTCGCGCCACCCGGCTCGGCAACCAGTCGACAGTTGGACCAGAGCCAACGCTGGGCGGCGAGTATCTGTTGGTCGTCGACCAGCACCGACTCCAGATCATGGCGCTTCGCGAGCTCGAAGCAGATATCGCCGATACGCCGTGCACCGAGCGAGTCCGCGGCCACACCGCTCACCGAAACGTCCAACGGCGCGCCGGCACGTAGCGCGGCGTTCAATGCGCACGAGGTCACGGGCTCCACCGCGACGATACGCTTGCGGCCACCAGCACAGGCGAGCGCACCAGCGATGAGCCCACCGCCACCGACCGCGATGACCACGGTGTCCACCTGCGGGGCCTGGGCGATGAGCTCCCGGGTCATGGTGCCCTGCCCCGCGACCACCTCGGGGTGGTCGTAGGCATGCACCTCAAGCGCCCCGCTAGCCGCCTGCCGCTCACGCATCGCCGCCAATGCATCCGCATAGGCATCGCCGATCTGATGGACCGTGGCGCCGAGTGCACGCAGACGCGCGACCTTCACCGGCGAGGACGTACGTGGCACGAAGATCTCCACCGGCAGCCCCAGGCGACGACCGGCGTAGGCGACCGCGATGCCGTGATTACCGCCCGATGCGGCGATCACACCGCTGTCCGGCGGTCTGGCCCCGAGCAGCCGGTTGTAGGCGCCACGTGCCTTGAAGGTACCGGTCACCTGCAACAGCTCGAGCTTCAGCAGCACCGGACGGGTCGCGTCGTTCCAGACCTCGAGCACCTCCAGAACCGGGGTCACACGCACGTGGCCGCGGATCCGCTCGCTGGCCCGCTCGACCTGCGCGGCGTCGACCAGGCTCTCACGACCACCGTTCTCAGCCATCACTCGCGGCCTCCCACCCAACACCACCTGACACCTGTTCCAGCACCGCGTCCTCCACGTCCGGATGCATCCCGGTACCACCGCCCCTGGGACCTAGAGCAGCACCACGCTCGCCAGGCCCAGGAAGATGAAGAAGCCCATCGCATCGGTGACGAAGGTCAACATCACGCTCGCGCCCATCGCCGGATCGGCGCCCAGCCGCGCCATGCCCAGCGGAATACACAGACCGGCCAGTGACGCTACCACGAGATTCAGCAAGGTGGCGACCGCCAGCACCATGCCCAACGGCCAGCTGCCGTAGAGCAGGTAGCCGAGCAAACCCAGCGCGCCGCCCCACAGACTGCCGTTGATCAGCGCGATGGCCAGCTCCTTGTAGCCCAGATAGCGGGCATTCGCCGAGGTCACCTTGCCAAGCGCCAGGCCACGTACGAGCAGCGCAACGGTCTGATTGCCGGTGTTGCCGCCAATGCTCGCGACGATGGGCATCAAGGTGGCGAGCGCCACCAGCTCGGTGATGGTCTGGTCGAAGACCTGGATCACCCGCGAGGCGATGAACGCCGTCATCAAGTTCAGACCCAGCCAGCGCCAGCGTTGCCGCGCGCCCTTGAAGACCGGACCGAGCGCGTCCTCGGCCGGGCTGAGACCATCGCGCAGCAGCGCGTCCTCGTCGGCCTCCTCGCGGATCGCGTCCATGATCGCATCCGAGCTCAGACGCCCGGCGAGCCTGCCGTGCTGGTCGACCACCGGCGCGGAGCTGAGATCCTGGCGTCGGAACTCCTCGGACACGTGCTCGATGTCCTCGTCGACCTGGAAGACCACCGGATCCTCGTTGGTGATCTCCAGGATCGACCGGCGCGGCGGGGTGACCAGCAGACGCGCCATCGGCACCACCCCACGCAGACGCCGACGGGCATCGACGACGAAGATCTTGTCCAGGCCCTGGGGCAGGTCCTGCATACGACGAAAGGTCTTGAACACGTCCTTGACCGTTGCCGTATCCGGCACCGCGACCAGCTCGTCGCTCATTCGACTGCCGGCCCAGTCCTCGTCGTAGGCAACCGCGGTCACCACCCAGCGTCGCTGACCGGGCTCGAGCTCGGCGAGCAGCTGCTCGCGCAGCTCGGCGGGCAAGAGCCCAGCGATCTGGCTCAGATCGTAGGTGTCCGCGGCGCGACCGATCTCGGCCAGCCGCTCGGCATCGGTGCCGGTGACCAGCGGCGCCGCGACCTCCGGATCCAGCTCGCACAGCACCTCGGCGCCCAGCCGCACGGGCACCAGCGCCCACACCGTGCCGCGCTCGCCAACCGCCAGGCGCTCCAGGATCGCGGCGATGTCCGCCGCCCCCAGCCGGTTCAGACGTTCTGCGATCCGGTCACGATTCTGGCGTTCGCTGATGTAACGCTCGACCTCGGATTCACCGACGCGCCTGGCGGCGACGTTCTCGGCCAGGGTCTGACGCTCGATCAGCTCGATGATGGGGCGTAGCCGCTCGTCCAGGCGCGCACTGTTCTTGTGGGTATCGCGCATTCGACACTCCCGCTCGCAAGGCAGCTCTGTAAGAATACAGGTCGAGGCAGCCCCGACCGTCGGGGCGCATTCAATCATCGGTTGGCCGTCCGCGCCCCCGGCGGCGCCCGCCAGGCCCCGGCTGAATCCCGGGCTGAATCCTGGGC
>JAGRHX010001203.1 GCA_020444775.1 Gammaproteobacteria bacterium | reverse complement strand
TTCTCGCACAGGACGTGCTTGCCGGCACGCGCACAGGCCAGAACCGCCTGATGATGCATGGCGTTGGGTAGGGCGACGTAGACCGCATCCAGTACCGGATCGGCGAGCAGCTGATCGAGCGTCGCATGGGCGTGGGTCACATCGAACTGTTCGGCGAAGGCCTCGCTCTTGGCCTGTGAGCTACCCAGGCAGGCCGCGATCCTGGAGCCAGGACTGCGCAGCATGGCCGGTGCGACGAAGTCGCGTGCCACCCAGCCGAGGCCGACGATACCCCAATTGACGATGTCAGCCGATCCAGTCAAGACCCTTCTCCCGAGACTGTTCCAAGACATCAAGGATAGTAGCGGATTCGCAGCCGCCATTGGCCATCATCCTCACGGCAGGCGACACCGCCGCTGCGTCGGCGCACGCCGTTGACGACCCGTTCCTCCTCGAATTCGCGGCAGTATTGCCGGTGCTCGTTCTGGTAGGTGGAAACGGGGATGATCTGCCCGTACCCATGTTGATCGCCCGTGGACCAGTCGCTGCTCGAACCGCTTACGGCGTTCTCCAGACTGAATTGGAGGGCAGACTCGAAATGGGCCTCGGCATCGCCCGTCATTGCCGGAGCCTTGGACCACAGAGCGTGGGAAGCGAGCGCTCCGGACAGCGCACCACATGCCAGCAGGGCGATGCAGGCGGCCAGCGAGAAGCGCTGCCGTGGCGCGGGTGCCGTGTCGGATGCGACGGGGGCCTCGCTCTGCGCCTGGCTACGGATCGGATGGACCTTCTGCGCGGACTCGATGCTCCCGGAGGGAGGAGGGCTGCGCGCTGGCGCCAGCGGTGCGTGGCGATCGATGCCGGCCGGCTCTTCGGGGTCGGATCCGGGCGTGCGCGGCTGGAGCGCAAGCGTCGCAGCCGGTGGCAGTGGATACGCTGCCCTGAGCAGGGCGTTCTGCGCGCGTATCTCCTGTAACCGTCGCATCATATCGGGCCGACTGAACAGCGTCGCCTCGAGGGCCCGGCCGTGCTCGGCGTCGAGCTCGCCATCGGCGTAGGCACCGAGGAGGTATTCGTCCTCCGGAATCGAATCGATGGGTTTGTTCATGGCTGCTCTCGTATACGTCTGCCGACACTAGGATTGGCAGTCTGAAGCTGCATGCTGCAGCCGTTCACGCAGTGCGATCCGGGCCCGCCCGAGGCGGCTGGTGATGGTGCCGATGGGCAGATCGAGGACCTTTGAGGCTTCGAGGTAGGACAGGCCCTCGACCACGATCAGCAGCAGGCAGACACGTTGCTCGTCCGGCAGGTCCGCGACGTGGTGGCGCAGTCGCTCGAGCATCAAGGCATTCTCGGCCTGGGCATCGCCGTCCACGGCGTGATCATCCAGATCCACCTGTTGCTGCAGATAACCCCGCCGGACCTTTTCCGCCTTGAGCCGGTTGAAATAGATGGACTGCGCAATGCGGTACATCCAGCTGTCGAGGCGGCTGCCGGGCTGCCACTGATGCAGGCGGCTCAGGGCACGCTCGTAGGTGGCCTGGACCAGGTCATCGGCATCGTCCCGTGAGCGGCACAAACCGAGGGCAAAACGCTGCAGACGGGGCAGCAACTCGATGAGCATGTCGCGAACCGCCGCCAGCTCGTCGGGTGACGGCATGGCGATGACGGCCGCGGGAATATCGCCCGGGTCAGTCTCTGTCTGTCGCCGCGTTTCCGGAGGTGTCTGCATCCGTCAGCCTTTCACCCTTTGTGGATGTCCGTGCATTCGCTTGATTCCTCGTTTGACACGCCTTGCGGAACGTAGCGAGTCGCTGTCCCATCCTGGCACGAATGTCCGTTGCGAACGCTCGAACGGTCGAGGTTCTACACGACCAAATCGGGCTACCCGTAGCCAGCACCTGTCGATCGTGGTGATCAACAACCGAGCGAGCAAATCCTTCCCGTACCAGGGTCCGGCGACTGTCGCGGACGATAACAGCGGCATTTTCGGTTGGCGCGGGAAGAAATGCCCGGGCGGGTTGTTGTCCCATCGAAACCACCGTCAGGCCGGGTGAGTCGTCTCGCCCCGATACGGATGGTGATACGCCTTCACACTGATTCGTGGGAGAAATCGATGTCAACCAAGTCCAGACCGGATAGTCCGGGTTTTGGCCGCTCACAGCTCAACAAAGGCATGCGAGTGGCAGGCATGAGCGCCCTCGCACTGGTGCTTGCCCACAGTCCGATCATGCTCGATGTCGCGGGACACGGGTTCGTGATCAGCCATGTGCATGCGGACAGCTCTTGTTTCACCGCCGGTACCCTGGTGGCGATGGCCGATGGCACAAAGAAGCCCATCGAGGCAATCAGACCGGGTGATCGGGTCCTGGGGCAGGATGGCCGGGTCAATCGAGTCCGCGCGGTGGAGCGCGTGATGCTGGGTGAACGGCGGTTGTATGGGTTCAATGGCGAGACACCCTTCGTCACCGCGGAGCATCCCTTCATGACCCTCGAGGGCTGGTGCGCGATTGACCCGGCGATGACGCACGTTGAGAACGCGGCGCTCGAAGTCGGTCGCCTGCAAGTCGGCAGCGCCGTCTTGTTGAAGATGAGACAGCCTGGCGTGATGGGGAATCTCGCCCTCGCGGTCGAGCCGGCGCTCGTGGAGGTCCAGCTCGTATCGCTGGACGAGGTCGCGGCCGATCCCATGACACCGCTGTTCAATCTGCTGCTCGACGGCGATCACAGCTACTTCGCCAACGACTACCTGGTCCACAACAAGGGGGGAGATGGCGGTGGCGATGGTGGTGGCGATGGTGGCGGCGGCGGCGGTGGCGGT
>JAGRHX010001202.1 GCA_020444775.1 Gammaproteobacteria bacterium | reverse complement strand
GTGGCGCTGCGCACCACATTGTCTGTCCCCGCCCAGGCACCCCACAAAGCCTGCGGCTTTGCGGGGACCCCGCGCGCCAGTCCGCGTCGGCCGGCTGCAGCGGCTTCGCCGCTTCCGCTGCGGCCTTAGGCGGCCCGGCGCCCACCCCAGCCGCAGCTAAAGCGTATAGCCTGACCGATATACGTCAATGGCGTATAGTTCAGTCATGGTCATCGTTGAAACCTCAATTTTCACCCGGCTCATCCAAGAGCTGATGAGCGACGAGGAATACGCCGCCTTCCAACACGCGCTGGTCGACCGTCCCGACATGGGCGCGGTCATCCCGGGTAGTGGCGGTCTGCGCAAGGTGCGCTGGCGCCTGGACGGCCGGTGCAAACGTGGTGGCGTGCGCGTCATCTACTACTGGTTGGTCAGTGATGACCAGCTACGCATGCTGTTCGCTACGCCAAGGCGCGCCAGGAAGACCTGACCCCGGCGCAGCTCGATGCGCTGCGCCAGATCGTGGAGACATGGACCGATGGATAAGAACCTGTTCGATGAGCTGCTCAAGAGCGTGCAGGAGATGGATCAGATCGCCAAGGGCAAGAAGAAACCCTCACGTGCGTTCAGTGCCGATGAGCCCCAGGTGCAACGGATCCGTGAACGCACCGGCCTCTCCCAGACCCAGTTCGCACGCCTTATCGGTGTGAGCAAGCGCACCCTCGAGAACTGGGAGCAAGGCCGACGCAGACCGACTGGGCCCGCACGCGTGTTGCTCCGGCTGGTCGATACCGATCCAGAGCATGCGATCCGTACCCTGCACCAATAGATGAGCTAAGCTCGAAACCGCGTCTGGGGCACAATCAGTGGTGACAATGTGTGCGATGCCAGGCGGCCGAGCAACCGCCTGACCCTGTTGGGGAAATCGCCATCCTTGTGCTGAGCCGTCATCGGGCCGATTGGTTTACAACTATCAGTGATGGTATGACCCGAGCACGGGGCGGTATCTGACACCCGACCCGATCGGGTTGGCAGGTGGGTTGAATCCGTATCTCTATGCCAATGATAATCCTATTATCTATGTCGACCCCTACGGCCTTTTTTGGGTCCCAGGAGAGCCTTTACGCCCAAGTTCGACAGCCCAATACAAGACGAGTCGACACCATCGGCGACGATGGGTACGGGATATCAATCACTTGCCGGTGGTCTCGGCGTGATTCCGGTGTCGGCTCTGTAGTGCCACACAAGATCTAGTGGTATTGCCCGCGGTGGACTTGTTGCGCGATCATGTCGCGCCATGCTCATTCGTGTTTCCAACTCCGGCGGCCGCAAGTATCTGCGCCTGGTGCAGGCCTATCGCGACGAGAACGGCGTGCCTCGACAGCGTCTTTTCGGCTGCTCGCGCTCGATGAAGGCATCGAGCAGCTGGGTGATTTGGCGTTTCTCCTTGGGTCCCATCTTCTCGGTCTGCTGGGAGCGTTGCAGCCGACGGTTGTCCGGTGCACGTCTTCGAGTACGAGCGACTGCCAGCAGCCCCGCCGCAAAGCCGCTCACAATCTGTCTTCCGTCGGGCACTCACTGTCAATGCGCCGCATCAACGAACTCGCTCTCCGCCACACCGATCGCTGCCATCCAGCGGCGCTGCCGGCTGCGCACTTGCCGAGGGTCTGGACGATCAAGCCCCAGCATTGTCCTGCAAGGTGAAGCCGAGCTTCATGGACACCTGCCAATGACTGACGGCATTACCGTCGAGCTCACCTCTGATCTCCGTTACCTCGAACCAACGAAGGTGTCGCAGCGACTCGCTGGCCTTTGCGATGGCGGTTTCGATAGCGGGCTGGATGCCGTCCTTGGACGAGCCGGTGATGTGAATGGTCTTATAGACGTGGTCACTCATGGTTGGCACTCCATACGTCATTGAGCCAGAACAATCAGATGCTCATCTGATTCGAATATCTTCCTTGTGTCTTCCTTGGTGCGACAGGTCAGAGCTACCTTTCACGCCGACCGTCGCCCTGTCAATGGGCCGAACTGGCGAGCCTGCATGAGGCTGTCTGCTTTGGTGCCGCGTCGCGGTCGGGCGTCAGCAGAGGGTGAGAAGGTCTATCGAACGGTTTTCAGTCACTGGCGATTCCTGGTGCGCCGTTGGACTTGATGAAGGTCAAGGCCGCGGAATGCCCGGGCCCACAACATCTGAATCGGCATGGGCGCGGCTCTACGTCGTGGCAGTCCGGACCCGTTCTGCCGTCATCGAAACCGACGTGCGGCGAATCCCCAACATCGCGGAGGATCAAAGATATGACTCGTTCGGCGAAGTATTCCGCGGGGCTCGTTGGTGCCCTGGTGCTGTTCGCTGCCGTCGGCAGTGATGCGCAGACCGCACGCTCGACCCCGGTGACGGTCGTGAATCTCCCCGCGGTGCAGGCTGTCGAGGAGTTGAACCGACCTGCCTATGACCCCATGCAGATGTCTGCGGAACAGTCGACTGAGATCTCGTTCCCGAACACCGTGCTCGTGACCGGCGCATATCTACCCGCGGTGCCAGACGGCAAGCGGCTCGTCGTTCAGCATGTGTCGGTATATATGTCGAGCGAAGAGCTCGATGCGGATCCGAGCTGCCGCGTGCGTGTTCGCCCCGAGGCGGAACCGACCAGCACGGTGTTCGCCCACCGCTTTCCGACGGAGCGGGAGTTCACTGGCGTCCGCGAGGTTGCGGTTTACGCATCGCCGATGACGATGTACGTCGATGCCGGAATGGAGGTGGGTGCAAGCTGCACGGTGCGCGTGTCCGCGGACACCTTTCTCGAGATCTCGGTCAGCGGCTACTACGTGACATTGCCCTGAGGACAGGGGAGGGCTGCTGGTTTCGACCAATCAGCTTCGGTGGAGTGATGTGACGCGCGGTGCTCCGCCTCAGGTGATTGGCTTGCTCCTGAGCACGTGCAGCTCCTGCTTGCGAGTCTGGATGGCCCCTGGACGCGCATCCCTGACCCGCACGATGGCCGCTTCCGGTTCCATGCCGAACTCGACCAGCAGTCGGGCTGCGATTGTGCCGGTCCGACCGAGTCCTGCCAGGCAGTGCAGCACCACGGTCTCGCCGCCGCGTAGCATCGAGCGGATCCGCTCGCCTTCCTCCAGCCAGCGGGCTTCGAAGCGTTTGTCCGGTACGCCCATGTCACGGATCGGCAGATGGGTCCAGATCAGGTCGTGTTGGGCGACCAGATGAGGCAGCTCGTACAGACCGAGGAAGCCTATCTCCTCGTCCTCGATCAGGCTGACCAGCACGCGGGCCCCGCTGTGCTGGATGTCATTGAGGTCCCGGGCCAGATCCCGACTGGGGTCATAGTCGGGGGCCTGGAAGCGGCGTCCGCCAGGGCAGGCGCACATGGCGATGCGCGCGCGCGCGGCGCGCTCGTCCTGTGCGACGCTGGCCGGCAAGGCGACGCTGTCGATGACCAGATGGCTATGTTCTTGCAACATCTATTTCCGCTCGACCCGACTCGTGAAGGCGCCCGTGAGACGCCGGTACAGCAACCCCCGCCGGCCCGAAGGCGCGGTAATGCTTGGACCCCCGTGGGGGTGGGCAGGCTCAATCGGCAACATCGGGCTCCATGAAAATCCAGCGGACCTCTGGCAGGGCTTGCTTGATCCGCCGTTCAAGGGAATTGATGCAATCCACCGCCGCGTTACAGCTCAGACCCGCTTGCATGCGGACCTTTGCGGCGAGCATCACGTCCGGCCCCAGTCGCACCGTGATGGTATTGAAAACCTCAACGATACTATCGTCGGCGCCTATCAGATCATCGATCAGGCTGTCCAGGTCAGGGTCCGCGGAGCGGCCCACGAGCAGCGAATACATGCGGATACCGAGAAATATCGATATCGCGATCAGGACCACGCCAATCGAGATCGAGCCGAGCGCATCGTAATCGGGATTGCCGGTCAGCCAGGCCAGGGCTACGAACACCAGGGCCAACATCAAACCGAGCTGGGCGCCCAGATCCTCACCCAGCACCACCACCAGTTCAGCCGAGCGCGTGTGCTTCAGCCAGTGCCACAGCGACCGCTCGCCGCGCAGCTTCTTTATCTCGTTCAGGCAGCCCATGAGGCTGGCGCCCTCGAGCAGGATGCCGAGCACCAGAACCAGCACCGCGACCCAGGCGTGACTCAACGGCTCGGGGTGCGACAGCTTGTGCCAGCCCTCATAGATCGAGAAGACCCCACCCATGGAAAACAGCAGCAGGGCAACGACGAAGCTGAAGAAGTAACTGGACTTGCCATAGCCCAGCGGGTGCTCGTCGTCGGCCGGACGTTGCGCCTGCTTCAGTCCGATGAACAGCAAGACCTGGTTGGCCGTGTCCGCGAACGAGTGGATGGCCTCAGCGAGCATGCTTCCCGAACCGGTGAACCAGGCCGCCACCGACTTTGCAATCGCAATCCCGAGGTTGGCGCACAGCGCATAGAGTATGGCGCGTACCGAGCCACCATGTTGACCGCCTGCCATGCAGCAACTCTCCTCGTCAGTGCCTTCGCTGAAGACCGGCCCCGGCGGCGCGTAGCTGTCGGAGCGTGGGCTACGGTATACGAATGTTGCCTCGCAGCATAGTTGCGGGCGGCGTCCACCGTGTCAGTCGCACGTTTTCTCGACCGGCTGCGCGGGAACTGGAGTCTGATGGCGGCTCCGTACTGGCGACCGGAGCCGGCGGCGCGCCCACCCGGGTCCCTGGCAAGCGCCGCGGCCAGTACCCGCGGATAACGGAGTGTGTAGGTCAGCGCTTGCCGCTGTAGTAGCGCTCGCTCATGCGCTGGCAGTAGCGCACCAGATTTGTGTGACGGCGCGCGGCACGCTGGATGGGGGTGTCGTAGGGCACCTCGATGACGTTGGCCATGAACGCGTAGACGACCGCGTCCACGCGGCGGGGAATGTCGCCGAAGAAATACGGTTTGTCGGCCAGCACCGCGGCCACCGAGTCGATGTCGTCGGCGGCGAGGGTGTAGATCTGCGACTCGCTGTGCCGGCCGAGTCCGTGCTCGTGCAGGGCGCGGCGTATACGCC
>JAGRHX010001201.1 GCA_020444775.1 Gammaproteobacteria bacterium | reverse complement strand
GATGCCATTGGCATGCTGTGCCAGTGGCGCGTCACTGGCCGGCAGATGCCGACCCAACGGCCGCCCCTGCGCGGCTGACGCCACGCCGGCCGGCGCCGTCCACAGGGTTCGTGCCTCGGCGTCGACCGCAGTGGATGGTTTGGACGTGTCGCTCGGGGTGAGCAGGACCGCGCGTTTGCGCCGCGCGTTCGGCTGATACTCCTGCAGGTACAGCGAGCGCCGACCGGCGATCCGGTCGATGCGGGTGATGCGACCATCGGCTTCGAACAGCACCCGCGGCGGGTTTCGAAACGGCGCCGGCCACAGCATCAAGCGCTCACCATCAGCCGCCATGCGGCGCGCGCCATCGAGCGGCACCGTCGTTGACGCGGCGAGCCGCGCGCTGTCCAGTTCGCCGAACACCAGCGCCGGCCCCGGTCCTTGGTCGAGCGCTTCGACCCAGCTGAAATTGCGTCGCTCACGCCAAACCGACGAGCCCTCCGACCGCTCGCCCACGACCACCCGATCGTCGATGGCGATGCCCGCCAGCCGCTCGCCGGACAGTCGCCAGATCTCCACGTGCTCATCGCTCAAGGCCAGACCGGCCAGCCCCACCGCGGTAGCCGAGGCCCGCCGCACCAGCAGGAAGCGGCCGTCCGGTGATGGCTGCACGTCGCGAATCACCTCGGCCCCACCCAGGGGCTGCACCTCGCCGCTGCGCGCGTCCACCAGTGCCAGCTGACTGAGGCTGAGGGCCCGACCCGCATTGGCCGCGGCGCGTCCACGCATCCATGGCGCGGCAAGCTGCGCACCCGCTGTCAGGCGGGTGCTGTCCATCACCGAGGGGCCTTGCCCGCTGCCGGCTCCGGCATCTCGATCGACCGCGGTGGTCGCGGGCACCCGCAGTCGGCACACCAGTCGCACGCCGTCCGGCATCCAGCTGCAGGGTCGGCCCAGGGCCGCGTTCAAACGGATTCCGGGCAACGGCGCGGCGCGCCCCTGGGCAAGACTGCCGATCCAGAGCTGCACGCCACTCGCGGTCGGCGCGTAGAAGGCGAAGCGCTCGCCAAGCGGCGACCAGCTCGGCAGGTCGGCCCGCAGCCCGGGCGGTAGATCCAGCTCTCGATGGGTGAAGGTGCTGAGGTCGACCAGCAGCAACTGATCGTAGCGAAGACGCCGCGGCGCGCCGCTGAGCCGATCGACGTCCCGAGCGCCGACCCGCAGCATCGGCCGAGCCAGGGCTTCCAGTGGGGTGAAGCGTTCGCGTCGCGCCAGGATCAGACCGTCGGCGCGCGGCGAGAGCGCGAGCTCAGGCGCACGTGGCGCGGTCAGCAGCGCTTCCACCGCGGGCGGTGGGCGCCGGTAGCCGCGCACACGCGACTGCTCGGTGTCAGGATCCGCCGGCGACGACGCATGCGCCGTCAGCGACAGCCCCAGCAACACGAGGCAGCTCAGCAAACGCCGAGTCCGGGTCGTTGCCCAGCCGTTGGTCATGACATCTTCGAGCCGCGCAATCGAAGCTCCGGCGAGCCCGCGACCGCGGGGCCGGACCTTGGGTCTGGTGGAGATGCCGGGCCACCTGTCGGACAGATCCCGGCGCCCGCGCGGCGGTCGGTGCCTGAGCGGTGCCGGACAGGCACAGATCGCCGCGTCGTCGGCCTATCGGCCCGGATCGGGGATCCTGAAGGCCTGTATCACGTGCGCCGCACGCCATGGGCGAGCGTAGCCGACCAGGGCAAGGAAGAGAAGGAAGAAGACGGGAATCGAGCGCGGAAAAAGGAGGGAAAAGAGATTCACAGAGGGGATCAAAGGCTCGGCTGTAGACAAGCCGCCCAAGCCGCCCCGGGACAAGCCGGTCGTGGCGCGCGGCGGAT
>JAGRHX010001200.1 GCA_020444775.1 Gammaproteobacteria bacterium | reverse complement strand
TCACGCAGCGCAGCGGCACGCCCCACGCCAGGCATTGACGCTCGCAATGACGCTGAAAGTCGTGAGCCGATGTCTGCAGATCGTGATTGACGTGGATCGCGTCGACAGGAGCCGGCAGCGTGCCCGCCGGCGCGCTCGCCAGCAGCCAGAGCAACACGGTCGAATCGACACCACCACTATATGCCACGGTGAGTCGTTCGAAGCGCCGGTCGAGACGCTGCTGGGTCTCGAACCAATCGTTCAGACCCGCGCGCAGACGTTGCTCGGCGAGCGCGATCTCAGCCATGCCGGCACATGCCGACCGGCCGGGAGCACGCGACCCCGCAGGCCGGTTCCAGGCCGGTCACGCGCATCAGTAGAAACGTCGCTTCAACCCGGTGTCGCGAAGAATGCGCGAGGAGATCTCCTCGATGGACATATTGGTGGTGTCCAGGACCGGGATGTGGTGTTGACGGAACATCTCGTTCACCACCCGGACCTCGCGGTGACACTGCGCGAGCGAGGAATAGCTGCTGTCCGGACGGCGTGCCTGACGAATCTGCTGCAGTCGCTCGGGCTCGATGGTCAGCCCATAGATACGCGACTCGTGGCCACGCAACACGCGCGGCAGCCCGCCGTGCGCCAGATCCTCGGGGGTCAAGGGATAGTTGGCGGCGCGCAAGCCGAACTGCATCGCCAGGTACACGCAGGTCGGCGTCTTGCCCGAACGCGACACGCCGACCAGGATGATATCGCTGTGCTCGTAGTGATGGGTGCCTACGCCATCGTCGTGATTGAGCGCGAAATCCATCGCCTCGATACGGATCTCGTAGTTCTCCCGGTCCACCATGCCGTGGAAGCGACCCATGGCATGGGTGGAGCCACGATTCAGCTCGGTCTCCAGCGGCCGCAAGAAGACGCTGAACAGATCGAGCACCAGGGCATTGCTCCTGGAAACCGCTTCCAAGGCCTCCGGGTTGGTCAGGGTGCTGAACACCAGCGGCCGTTCGGCCTCCTCGGAGAAGGCGGCATCGATGGTCTCGCGCGCTTCCTTCGCATGCCGTAGCTCATTGATGAAGGGCAGCGTAACGGCCCGATACTGGATACCTTCGAACTGGGCCAGCAAGGCATTGCCCAGGGTCTCGGCAGTGATACCGGTGCTGTCGGATACGAAGAATACGGTTCGCATGGTCATGCCCTCGTCCACGCCGGCTCGCGGCGTTGGTCCCGACGCCTGATCAAGCGCTCTCCTTGAACACCCCGAAGGCATTGATCCGCTGGGCACGTGATTCGATCAGCTGCGCCGGGCCCATCATGCGCAGCTTGTCCAGCTCGTCCTGCAGTCCCGCCTTCACGTCCGCGACAACCTGGTTGATGTCCCGGTGCGCACCACCCAATGGCTCTTCCACGACCCGGTCGACCAGCTTCAGATCCAACAGCTTGTCGGACGTGATCGACAACGCATCGGCCGCGTCGGCCGCCCGCTCCGCGCTCTTCCAGAGTATCGATGCGCAACCTTCCGGTGAGATCACGGAATAGATGCTGTACTGGAGCATCAGCAAGCGATCGCCGACGCCTATGGCGAGAGCGCCACCCGAGCCGCCTTCACCAATCACGATGCTGACGATGGGTACCGGCAGACGCGCCATCTCGAACAGGTTGCGGGCGATGGCCTCGCTCTGCCCTCGCTCCTCAGCGCCCACCCCGGGGTAGGCACCGGGCGTGTCGATGAGGGTCAGCAGCGGCAGCCCGAAGCGACCGGCCAGACGCATCAGTCGTAGAGCCTTACGATAGCCCTCGGGGCTCGGCATTCCGAAATTGCGTCTGATCTTCTCCCGCGTGGTCCGCCCCTTCTGTTGTCCGATCACCACCACCGGCTGCCCGTCAAGACGGGCCAGGCCGCCGACGATTGCCTGATCGTCCGCGTAGGCGCGATCGCCGTGCAG
>JAGRHX010000076.1 GCA_020444775.1 Gammaproteobacteria bacterium | reverse complement strand
CATTCTCGCCGCCGAGTACGTGCTCGGCACGCTCGGGGACGCCGAGCGTGCCGAGTTCCTCGAACGATTGAATCTCGACCCCGACCTGCGGTATCGAGTCGGGCACTGGCAGGATCTGCTGACGAGCATCGACCGGGTAACGAGCGAGCCGACATCGTGCAACGAGGCGGTTGGCGTCGGTCCTTCGCCGGATCTATGGGACGCGATCAATGCCCGCATCACCGCGCCGGAGCTGACCGATACGGTCAGCGTACGTGCCGCCGAAGGCAGCTGGCGACGCATCGGTCCGGGTGTGCAGATAAAGACCCTACATGTGCACAAGGCCGAGCGCGTGCACAGCTTCCTGCTCAGACTCGCTCCCGGCAGCAGTCTGCCAGCGCACGCCCATCAGCAGGCCGAGGAATGTCTGGTCCTCGAAGGTGAGATCGACATCGGCGCGCGGCGCTTCGGTGTCGGCGACTTCCATCTGGCCCTGGCCGGCAGTCATCACCCGGTGATCCGCAGCGAGCACGGCGCACTCATCTATCTCAGGGCCGAGCGACGCGGCGCACTCAGCTGGCTGCTATCGATGCTCGGCTCGCACTGATTGCTTGAGTACCGCTTCAGGCAGGTGCTCAGGACCGACCTTAGCGACCAATGAGGCCGGCCATCCCACGCCGCCTGTCGCCGGTAGTCACGCGCCGTCCAACATCCGGGTCTGCTCGACGGTCGCGGCCCATTTCCCAAGCGTGAACCAGTTCGCATTTTCGAGCACAACTGCAATCGTGCTGCATCCAGATCCCTCGTTCGAATCGTCCTTGTCGCAAGGAAGCCCGGCGCATCAATCAACGCCGGGATTTCAAGGATCGTATCGACACAACGAGGACTCCGGTCATGCAGTTTCGACGAACACCCCTGAAAACGAGCACGCGCCTGGCTTTGGGCGCCTCGAGTCTCGCCCTGCTGATGACGAGCGCGGACATCGATGCCGCGAGCCATCGTGAGGCGCCGATCACCGCGCTGGATCACAAGGCCGACATCACAGACTTCTATGCCTTCGTCAGCTATGACGATCCAGAGAAGGTCACGTTCATACTCAATGTGGACCCGCTGCTGGAACCGGCCAACGGACCGAACTATTTCCCCTTCGACCCGGCGCTGACCTATGCAATTCACATCGACAATGATCACGACGCGCGCGCGGATCTGAGCTTCGAGTTTCGATTCGAGACCGAGCTGCGTCTGCCCGGGGTGTTCACGGGCTTCGTAGGCGCGGGTAGCGGCGTGCCGGCACCGGCCAACTCGCCGGCGCCGGTCGCGCCAGGCACCCTCATCGTGCCGCCCGCCATAACGGCCCTCGAAGGACCCGGATCGGAAGGACTCGGCGTCCGCCAGACCTACAGCGTCAGCCTGGTGACGGGTGACGGCCGTCGCGCGCGTCGCAATCTGCTGGCGGACGGCCTGATCGCGGTACCGAGCAACGTGGGGCCACGCACCATGCCGGACTACGCGGCACTGGCCGATCAGGGCGTGCACCGGCTGGACGCCGAGGTGAGCGTCTTCGCCGGCACGGTCGAGGACCCGTTCTGGATAGACCTCGGTGCCGCCTTCGACTCGCTGAACTTCCGACCGGCGGCCTCTGGCGTCGGCGTGCCGGGCGTGCTCGCCGACAGCCAGGATGCTGACGACTCGAGCAACTTCGCGAGCGACGACGTTGCCGGCTACAACGTCAACGCGATCGCCATCGAGGTGCCGATCTCCATGTTGACCGCGGATGGTCGTATCCATGCGGCCGACGATCCCCTCGCCACCATCGGCGCCTGGGGAACGACCTCCAGGCCCCGACTGCGTCTGCTCTCGAGCATTCCCGGACGCCCGGCGCTGAGCTCGGGCAGCACGGTGCAGATTCAGCGCATGGGCAACCCGCTGTTCAACGAACTGTTGATCGGCACCGGTGACAAGGACCGCTGGAGCCAGAGCGCGCCGGCCGACGACGCGCAGTTCGCCGACTATGCCTTGGATCCGTTGCTCGCGCGCGTTCTGAACGCGGTCTACGACGCCACCGTGAGCAATGGCGTACTACCGGTACCGACGCCGCCGAGGACCGACCTGCTGCCCCTGGTCCAGTACATGCCGCCAATCGCCGCCCCGGGCACACCACCCGGACCCGTTGCAGATCTGCTTCGACTCAACACCGGCATCCCTGCCACCCCCGCGCAGCAACGCAGCCGCCTGGGTTTTCTCACCCTGCTCGACGAGGATCCGAACAACGACGATCCGGCCGGCTTCCCTAACGGTCGACGCTTGAGCGATGACGTCACCGACATCGCCGCGCGCGTGGTTGCCGGTGTGCTCGCCGGTCCTGAGTTCAATCGCTTCCCGCACAACCGTATCGGGGACGGCGTGAACAGCAACGATGTGCCCTACCGTGAGACCTTTCCGTATCTGGGGCTCGCGCACTCGGGTCGTGGCTCCAGGCACGTGGATCCCGGCGAGTCGGGCTGTACGGGCAGCTGCCCCGTCGATTGAGCGCATACCGACCGTTGGGCAGGGGTGGCGGGACAGCGCCACCCGGCCCCGCGTACCCGTTCTTCCATCGGTCCACAGGAGTCATTGCCATGCGCACCCGAATTCGTTGCGTCAAGTGGCCGAACACGGCTGTCTGGCCGTTCGTGTTGATGGGGCTGTTGCTCGCTGGCCAGGTTCGGGCCGTGCCCGTGTCACCCATCGATCTGGATCTCACGGCGAGCGGCCAGGCGCTGGCAGATGAGTCGGTGGCGCTACCCCCCGGCCTGTCACCGAGCATGCCGTTGGTGGAGGCCAGCGCGCTGTCCGCAACAGGCGACAGCGCTTTCGCGGCGGTCGCCGTCGATTCCCGGGACGGTGGCCTGCCGATCCTCTCGCTCGCCGCCGACAGCACCAGCTCAGATGGTCCCGCGCTCACCGAGGTGGCGCTGGCCGTGGTCGCGAGCTTCGTCGCCGTGGACACTCGACTGGCCCTTGATCTGAGCCTGCAAGCGAACGCGTTCGTATTCGGCGCGCTGGCCTTCAGCACCACCGAGCTGCTCTACCGCCTCTCGGACAGCAGCGGCGTGCTGCTCGACGCGTCAGTGTCACTCGACACCACCTTCGATGCCTCCTTGGAGCGAACACATCTGGTCGATACCGCGCCAGGTGACACCTTGACCTTGGAGCTGCTCACGCTGCAGACCACGTCGGCGTCCGACGGTGAGCAGATCAGCGTGCTGACCAGCATCGACACGGTGCTGCGTACCGTGCCGGAACCGGCTTCGAGTGGATTGGTTTTGACCACGTTGCTGCTGTTGCTGAGACCCGGGCGCGGTCATGCTGCGCGACGCAGGGCTCCTGGACGGACCGGGTCGAAGCGGGCATGAGCGGATCGCGCTGCATGTCGCGGTGGCTCGGGCTCATCGCCGTGCTGCTGGCCTGCTCGCCGCTGACCCGGCCGGCCTGGGCACAGTCCTATCAGCCGCAGAGCGATGACGAGGTCGTCGCCCGGCTTCCGCAACTGCCGCAACTGCCATGGTCCGAAGCACGCGCCAGCACCGATCTCGCGATCACCACCGGGGCCGGTGATGACGCGCTGCTGGCGCAGAGCCTGCAACTGGTCGAGAACGGGCGCAAGCGTTCGGATCCGTGGTTGGTCGATCGGGCCCAGACCTTGCTCGAATCGCACTGGCCGGTTCCAGCAGATCGACCGCCTCGGGTCGGGCTGCTGCTCGCGGTCATCGCCCAGCATCGACATGAGTTCGCACGGGCACGGCATCTGCTCGATGCGGTGATCGCACGGTCGCCGCGACTGACCGACGCCTGGCTGACACGGGCCATGCTCTACGCTGCTGGCGCTGAGCCGATGGCCGCCCATCGGGATTGCATCACCGTGGAACGACTGCGTCCGGATCTGCTGAGTGCGAGCTGCCTGGCTCATGTGCAGGGACTGATCGGCCAGGGTGAGCGCGCTCACGCGCGACTGAGCCAGCTTCTGGCCAGCACCCCGGACGCACCACCGTCGCAGCGTGCTCATGCCCTAGACACGCTCGCCGAGCTTGCCTTGCGAGCGGGTCGCGCCGAGCTGGCGCGTACGCATCTGCAGGACGCCCTGCAACTCGATCCCGAGTCCATTCAGCGCTTGCAGCGTCTGCTCGACGTGCTGCTGGTCCTCGACCGGCCGCGCGAGGTCGAGGCTATGCTCACGAGGGTGCCGCTCGTGTCGGGTCGACGTGCCCCGGGCAACGCGGCGCAAGCATCCGAGACCCGGCTGAGCAGCGGTTTGCTGCTACGTCGAGCGCTGGCCCGTCAGCAGCTGAGGGATCCTCGCGCCGCGACCGACGTGCGCGAGCTGGACGAGCGACTGCGGCTGCTCAGCCGCGCCGGGGAGCGCTCGCATCTATCTGATCTGGCGCGCGTCGCACTGTATCTGCACGACGACCCGGTGTCGGCGTTACGCCATGCGCGCGCCGCCTGGGCTGTGCAGCGCACCCCCGAGGACGCGCTGTTGTTGCTGAGCGCGGCCCAGGCCGCTGCGGATCCTGGGGCACGCGCCGAGGTGCTGCGCTGGATGCAGGCAACGGGCATCGCTGATGCTCGATTGAACGCCCATCTGCATCACGCCCGCAGGGCGCCGGGCCTGGCCCACGAGCGGTCAACGGTATCCAACCGATGAACGCTACGACGCGCACGCGAACGGGAGCGCCTGCCATGGCGGAACGGACGGGGCGGCGACGGGTGCTCACGCGATGGTCGGCAGCGCTCGGGATGATACTGCTGTCTTGCTCGAGCCTGGCGCACGAGCCGAGCCTTGCATATCTGCAGCTCTACCTGCCCGGCGCGCAGCGCCAGGTCGTAGCCTCCCGCGATGCCTTGGGTGCCGATACCGGCAAGACGTCCGACCGGTTCTCGGATCGGACGTCGGGTTGGGCGCGTCTCGAGCTGGCGCTGCGGGATGCGGCGCTGCTCGTGCCCTTGGACGTCGATGGTGATGGCCAGCTGACCTGGGGAGAGGTCAAGCGCGGCTATGCGATGCTCAGCGAGACGGTGTTGACTCGAATCACGCTCGGCGAGCCCGGCAACCGATGCGAGTTGCGGGCTGGCGCACCCGCGGTCTCGCGGCGGCTGGGACTGGGCTACCTGGTGATCGATTTCGTCTTCGACTGCCCGGGCGCGGTGCTACCGAGTCAGATGGTCTATGCGCTGCCAGATCGACTCGGCGGTCAGCACCGCGCCCTGACACAGGTGCACACGGCAAGGACCCGCTATGAGCAGGTGCTGTCCGCACAGCAGCCGATGCTCGACCTGGGTGCCTGGATGGACGGGACCGGTCCGAGCGGCTGGCAGCGATTCGCGGCGTTCTGGACCGAAGGCGTGCTGCATCTGGCGATCGGGCTGGACCACCTGCTGTTCCTGTTGACCCTGCTGCTCGCACTGTCGCGCCCGCAGTCGAGCCCCGACCAGCACAGCGGGTCTGACGACGCGTCCGTGCCCTCGCGACTGCTGGCCCGCACCGTGGTCCTGGTCACGACCTTCAGCATCGCCCATTCGCTGAGCCTTTGTGCCGCGGTGCTGGGGCCGATCGAGCTGCCAGCACGGTTTACCGAGTCGGCGATTGCCGCCAGCGTGGTATTGGCGGCGCTGCACAACCTGCGGCCGATTGTCGGTGTGACCGCGGCGCGTCTGGCCTTTGGTCTGGGTCTGCTGCACGGGTTGGGATTCGCCCGCGCATTCGCCGGGCTCGACACCACGTCTAGCGAGTTGGCACTGTCCCTGGCCGGTTTCAACCTCGGCGTGGAGAGTGGCCAGCTCGTAGTAGTGCTGCTCGCCCTGCCCCTGGTGCACGGCCTGCGCAGCCGACCCGGGCACGCACGCATGCTCGTGCCGTGCGGCTCGTGGGCGGTGGCCGTGCTCGGCGGTGTCTGGCTGGTCGAACGGGCCTTCGAGCTGCGTGTGCTCTGAGCACGACTCAACGGTCCGGGACTTGCAACCAGATTGGATCGTCACACGTAGCTGTCGATCAGCCCGTGCTTGAGCGACAGATGGGTGAGCTCCACATCGGTCTTCACGCCCAGCTTGCGACAGGCGCGGGAGCGATAGGTGCTGACGGTCTTCGGGCTGATCGCCAGTGACGAGGAGATCTCCTGGGGTCTGAGCCCCTTGCTGACCATGACCATCACCGACAGCTCACGGGCGCTGAGCGTGGAGACGGCCGAGAGCTCGTGCGACAGATTGCTGAGCAGGATGTGCTGGGCCGCGTCACCGCTGATGTACTGCTTGCCGCTGGCAACCGTGCGGATCGCCTTCACCAGGTCCTGGCTGCAGCTCTCCTGGGTGACGAAACCGTGCACGCCTGCTTGCAGCAGCCGCGCGGGATATGGGCCTTGGGCCGATGCGCCCAGCGTGACGAGCCTCAACATGGGGTAGCTGCGGACGATGCGATGGGTGGCTTCGAGCGCCCCGGCAGGCGGCAATCCCATGTCCAGGATCGCGACGTCCACCTCGCGATCGCGGAGTTGCCGCTGCATCTCGCCGAGGTTGCTCACGAGGCCGACCAGCTGCAGGTCGTGATTCGCCTCGAGCATACGCACGATGCCATCCCTGATCAGTCCATGATGCTCGGCCAGCAACACTTTGATAGCCACCTGTGCCTCCTCCTGCTTCTTGTTGTTTGGGGCTTTTCGCGTAGAGGCGCCGGGCCACCGTACACATCCATGTGCACGGCGGGGTAGCGCGTGGCCCGGCGTCTGGAAGCAGTGTAGGGGCGTCGCCGCCTGCGATCCCAGCCGCGCAACAGCTATTGAGATTCAACTGTGAGCGAATTTTTAACAATGTTCACAAGTTGTAAGCCGGGCTGTAAGCGATCCTGTAAGCGCGTTGTAAGTGCAACCAGGCGCGCTGTGTCGTGACGACCGCGACGTGCCCGACCGCGCCAGGGCCGTGCTATCGTTGCCGATCTCCGCGACAGCTCCACAGCAGGTTCGTATGCGACACGAAGGCGTCGTCAAGACATGGAATGACGAGCGGGGCTTCGGCTTCATCACACCGCTGGCCGGCGGTGCCGAGGTCTTCCTGCACATCAAGGCATTGCCTCGCGGCAGCCGGCGGCCGCAGGCTCAGGACCGGATCTCATATGAGCTGGAGCACTCCGCTCAGGGCCGCAAACGGGCAAGGCATGCCCGATTGAGCAGCGTGGGACCAGGGCGCCGGTCGGCTCCCGTCAGGGTGTCGGCCAGCGCCCACTCGACGGCACTGGTACCGGTCCTGGCCTTTGCGGCGCTCGCTGTGGTGGTGGCCGTGCTCTGGGGTATTCCGGCCTGGCTGCCCTTGCTGTATCTGCTCGCGAGCGCGCTGAGCTTTCTGTTCTACATGGCGGACAAGTCCGCTGCCCGACGCGGCACCTGGCGCACCGCGGAGAGCACCCTGCATCTGCTGGCGTTGCTCGGCGGCTGGCCCGGGGCCGCGCTGGCCCAGCAGTATCTGCGGCACAAGTCGGCCAAGGCTTCGTTCCGGCGGGTCTTCTGGTTGACCGTCGCCATCAACGTCGGCGCCTTCATCGTCCTGTGCACGCCGATCGGCAAGGCTCATCTGGCACCGTGGCTCGCCACGTTGTCAGGCTCGCACCTACACTGAATCCAGAAGATACCCGGGAAATGGCTCCCGGGAATGAGGCGGAGAGCCCGCGTCCAGGCTGAGCCCCGCCGCCACTCAGCCGCGTGCGTCGAGCGCTGCGCGCATCTGCCCGAGCATGGTCGTCATGATCGCTGCCGATGTGGCGAAGTTGAAGCGTGCGCAGCCCGCGCCTTGCGCGCCGAAGTCCGGCCCTGGATTCAGGGCCACCTTGGCCTCGCGCAGGAAGAAGCTGGCGGGATCCTCACCGAGCCCGGCGGCGTTGCAGTCCAGCCAGGCGAGATAGGTGCCTTCCTGGAGGATGTAATGCACCTCGGGAAAGTCACGCTTCAAGGTGCGAGCCAGCAAATCGCGATTGTCCTGCAGGGTCTGCAGCACCGCCTGCTGCCAGTCGTCGCAGTGTTGCCAGGCGATCCGCGTCAAGGCCACGCCAAAGGTCGACAGGCCACCACGAATGCGTGCCGGCAGGCTGTTGAAGCGTGCTTTCAGGGCCGGGTCGCCGAAGTGCGCGATGGCACAGCGCAGCCCGGCGGTGTTGAACGATTTGGTCGTCGAGGTCATGGTGACGGTGCGCCGGGCAATCTCGGCGGACAGGCTGGCAAAGGGGATGTGTCGGCGACCGTCGAACACCAGATCGGCGTGGATCTCATCGGCCAGCACCTTCAGATCGTGCTCGAGGACGATCTCGGCCAGGGCTTCCAGCTCATCGCGCGTGAAGACCCGGCCGCTGGGGTTGTGCGGATTGCACAGGAACAACCAGCGCGTGTCGGGTTTGATCACCGAGCGCAGATGTTCGAAGTCGATCTCCCAGCGGTCGTCGAGTCGTCGTAACGGATTCAGATCGCCACGCCGCCCGGTCTCGCGAACCGAGCTCAAGAACGGCGGGTATATGGGGGTCTGGATGATCGCGCCCTCGCCCGGCTCGGTCAGGGTGTGCAGCAGCACATAGATGCCCTGCACCACATCGATGATCACCTCCACACCATCGACATCGGGCTGCCACCCATAGCGCGATTGCATGCGATCGCAGAACACCGCCGGCAATGGGTCGTCCGCGGCCTTCATCGGATAGCCCAGATCGTGGGCTTCGATCCGTTCCTCCAGATACACGCGCAACGGCTCGGCGAGCTCGAAGTCCATGTCCGCCACCCAGGCCGGCAACACCTCCGACCCGTAGCGATTCCACTTGCCGCCATGCTTGCGGCGCAGCGCGGCAATGCTGCCATCACCCGGGGTGCGTATGACCGGCCGTGAAGCGGGGCTGTTGCTGGGCCAGTCGGCGCCACTGCCCGATTGATTGCTGTTGCTCACGCGTGTCTCCTCAAGATGAACTCGAACACATCGTCGTTCTGCCGGCTCGAAAGGAGCTCATGGCCGGTCTTGTCGCAAAAAGCCTCGAAGTCGGCCACGGAATGCGGATCGGTGGCCAGCACTCGCAGGACCTGCCCCGCGGCGAGATCAGCCAACGCCACCTTCGCCTTCAGCACCGGCATCGGACACATCAGCGAACGGACGTCCAGGGTCTGGTCGACCTCGACGCTCGCGGGGCTGTCGGCGCCGCTCGGCGCTGGCGGGTCGTCCGATGAGGGGGGCCGGCGGCTCATGACTACACCTTGGATGCCAGATGGGGTGTCAGATGGTTGCGGAGGTCTTCGGCAATCGCCATGGACGAGGTGATGCCCGGCGACTCGATACCGAACAGGTTCACCAGACCCGGCACGCCGTGTATCGCGTCGGTCTGAATCATGAAATCGCTGGCGGTCTCGCCACGCGGATAGAGCTTCGGACGGATGCCACTGTAGTCAGGATACAAGGCGCCGTCGGGCAGCTCCGGCCACCAGCGACGTATCGAGGCATAGAAGGCGTCCATCTGGTCCATGTCGACGTCGTAGTCGAGGTCGTCCACCCAGTGCAGATCGGGACCGAATCGACAGCGCCCACCCAGGTCCAGCGTCACGTGCACACCGAGCCAGGCGCCATCGGGCATCGGGTAGATGAGGTGTGAGAACGGCGAGCGACCATTCAGACCGAAGTAATTGCCCTTGGCCGGGTACAACGGTGGGATCAGTGTCGGCTCGAATCCCCGCAGACCGCTGGCGACACGCTGCGCGCCCAGACCGGCGGCGTTGACCAGGACCCGGCACTGCAGGCGCATGGCCTCCTCGCCCCCCGTATCGACGATGATCGCGCCATCGCGCAGCTCGCCACCCAGACAGGGGGTATTCAACACCACCATCGCCCCGTGCGCCTCGGCATCGCCCTGGTAGGCGAGCATCAGCTCGTGCACGTCGATGATGCCGGTCGAGGGGGATAGCAATGCCCCGGCAATGCTCAGGCTCGGCTCCAGCGCCTCGGCCTCGGCAGGCTGCAAGCGCCGCAGGTCGTTCACGCCGTTGAGCTCGGCCTTGACCTTGAGCGCGTCCAGGGCTTCGAGCTGCGACACGTCGTTGGCCACGATCAGCTTGCCGATACGCTGATGATGGACGCCGTGCTCGGCACAGAAGTCATAGAGCATGCGCTTGCCACGCACGCAGACTCGTGCCCGCACGCTGTCCTGTGGATAGTAGATTCCGGCATGAATGACACCGGAATTGCGCGAGCTCACCTGGGTGCCGATGGCGTCCTCGGCTTCCAACACGATGACCTCCCGTCCCGCCCGTGCCAGAGCCCGGGCAATGGCGAGGCCGACCACACCGGCCCCGACGACGATGCATTCGACTGTTTCCAATGCTGATTTCCTGAAAACGTACCGGTGCTGCCCGACACTACGACCGCGACGCATGTCGCCGGTCACGCGACACCGGCTCGGGCTGACGAAGAGCGACAGGATACGCCCTCCGTCGCGGCAAGGGATCCTGAGGCGGGCAGCGCGCCTGAGCCCGGCGACGTCTCAGCCGTCGCCGTCCGGGCGCGGTTCGGGCCGCGGCGTGCTCGATACCTGTTCCGTGCCCGGACGCGGACGCCCGGCGTCGGGATCGCGCCAGCGCAGACTGCGTAGCTTGTCGCGCATCTGCTCACCGACAAAGCGCTGCGGCAGCGACGGGATCTGGCCTTCGGCCTGCTCCCGCGCGCTCAAGCTGGCGCGTGCCCGCTCGAAGGCATCGAGCAGCGACCCGCCCCGGGCGAGCGCGTCCTGGAACAGATGCTCGGCAAAATACGTGACCTCGAACTCGTCGCCACAACCGAACGAGCTACGGTCCTTGGCGGCCGCGCTCAGCACCAGGGTGTAGGGATCCGCCAGCGGCTCGATGAAGCTCCCGGAGAAGCAGGCCGAGACGATCACCACCCGCCAGCGGATGCCGCTGGCATCGAGCATCTCGCGCAGCTGCGCGGCGCTCAGATCGTTCGGGCGGAGCGCGCCGAAGCGCGCCCCTATATAGCCGTCCGCGCTACCGTGCGAGGTCAGATACACAAACAGCACGTCCTCGTGCGGGTCCATGCGCGCGCCCAGACCGGCGAGCACCGCACGCAGGTTCGGAGCATTGGCCAGCGGCAGCTGGTCGACGGTGCTGGGGTGATTGACCAGCAACACGCTGCGCCCGGCGGTATCCAGCCGCGCGTCGATGACCGTGGCCGCCAGGCGGACGTCCCGTAGGAACACCGAGGCGTTCGCATCGTTGGCGAAGCCGATGAAGTACACGTCGGTCAGACCCGGCGTCTGCGCCCGCAGATCCCCCAGAGCGTGCGCCACGCGTGCCGGCTGGGCGTAGTAGATCGCTTCGATGTCGGCCACGACCGGTTCGACCTCGGCCTGAGCTTGCGTCTGCGGCTCGACCCAGACCGCGTCCTTGGGCAGGCTCAACGGCACGCCATACAACAGCACGCCGAACACCAGGCTTGCCAGCAGACGGCGCGCCACGCCCGGGTGGGTCAAGGCCGGCGGCGGTCGGCCTTGCCACCAGACCACCAGCAGCGTCCAGGCCACGAGCAACAGGTACAGGCCCCAGGCCACCGATTCGGCCAGCGACGAATCGTGTCCACTGGCCGGCAACAGCCGTTCGAGGACCCACAGCGACACCAGTGCGTGCAGCGGCACCATCAGGCACAGCGCGTAGACCACGGGGCTCAGATCGCTGGCCCGCCGGCTCGGGGCCGGAGCACCTTTTCCGGCCGGCGTTGCCGGACCGAGGATGCGCGCGCAGAGCACCAGCGCGAGCAGCAACAACAGCATGCGCGCGGCGCCGGACTGCACGCCGTACAGGCTCAAGGTGACCGGCCCGCTGGTCCACAGACGTTCGACGAGCAGCTCCACGAGCAGCAGCAGGGCCACCGCCCCGGGTAGACCAGCGCCCGCCTGGGCCCGCTCCGCGCCGGATACAGGCTCGCGGCCGAGGCCGAAGGCCAGACACGCGCCATGGCGCAGCTCGCGAAGTATCGATGCCAGGACCCGGATCATGCGCGGCCGGTCCGAGACCTGTGCATCGAAGCATCACACCCTCTGCCCTGCTGCGCGCCGCAATCCGGTGGTAGTTGTCTGGCCCGACTCGCGGTGCCGAGCATGCCCACCGCGCTTGGGGGCCGTGGCGTCTTGCCCGGCCCCTGGCCAGGGCCTGGCTGAAGGCTTGTGAGCGCCGCGAACACCCAGGCATCATGCGGGTCATGCAACCCGGCACGGATCATCCGCGCACATCTCACGACGTGGCACCACGAGCCGCCTTGCGTGGTTTCGGGCGTGCTCCGCATCAAATCTGGAAACCTCTAGCCATGAACAGCGACAAGCCCGCGAGCGCAAAGATCAGCAACCGTGATTGGAGCGCGACCGCGACCCCACGCTACGCCGGCTACCGATCCAGCGCCACGCGCGACCCGGCCATGGCTCTGGTGCGCATCCCACAGACGGTCTCGGAGCAGACCGGGCCACGTTTCGACGCAGCCATCATCGGCTCGCTCGGGCCGGATCTGACCCGCAACTCGCGGCGTAACGGTGAGCCTGTAGGCGAACGGATCATCGTCACCGGTCGCATCCTCGACGATGCCGGGAGGCCGATCGCCGGCGCGCTGGTCGAGCTGTGGCAAGCTAATGCGGCCGGGCGCTACGTGCACCTGGTCGATCAGCACGATGCCCCGCTGGACCCGAATTTCCTCGGCGCGGGTCGCTGCTTGAGCGACGCCCATGGTCGCTATACCTTCACCACCATACGCCCGGGGGCCTACCCCTGGGGCAATCACGAGAACGCCTGGCGTCCGGCGCATCTGCACTTCTCGGTATTCGGCCACAGCATGCTGTCGCGGCTGGTCACGCAGATGTACTTTCCCGGCGATCCCTTGCTGCCGCATGACCCCATCTACAACAGCGTCGAAGACCCCGAGGCACGCCAGCGCATGGTCGCCTCGTTCAGCTTCGAGCATACCGTATCCGGTGTCGCGCTGGGCTACGAGTTCGACATGGTCATGCGCGGCTGAGCGCACGCGGTCCGGCCTCTACACAACCTCCACAAGACAGACTTCACAGCAGACTCCGCCGAGGTGAGCACCGTTGTCCAAGCCCACGTTCAAGCAAACCCCTTCCCAGACGGTAGGTCCGTTCTTCGCCTACGGCCTGGTGCCCGAGCGTTACGGCCACGACGGCATTGCCGACAATCGGGTCGCCGGCCCACACGCCGAGGGTCGTGCGGTGGTCATTCGCGGACGGGTCCTGGACGCGCAGGGCGCCGCGGTCCCGGACGCGTTGCTCGAGATCTGGCAGGCCGACTGTCACGGTGAGCACACCGCTCAGGCGGTAGGTGGCGGCGATGCCGACGGTTTCAGGGGCTTCGCGCGCTGCGCCACCGACGACCGCGGCCGCTTCGAGATCCACACGGTGAAGCCCGGCCCTGTCGCTGGCCCGGGCAACGCGCCGCAGGCCCCACATCTGAGCGTCACGCTGTTCGCCCGCGGCATGCTCAATCACGCCTTCACACGGATCTATTTCGCCGACGAGACAGCCGCCAACCAGCAGGACCCGGTGCTCGGCCAGGTGCCCCAGGCACGCCGTGCCGGCTTGTGCGCCGTCGCCGCGCCGGATCCGGCTGCCGCGACCAGCTATGAGATCGACATCCACCTCGGCGGCGAGCAGGAGACGGTGTTCTTCGAGGTGTGACCGTCGTGGCGTCCGCCGCTCGACCCGGCGCGGACCGACCCACCGGAATGTGAGCACGGTCGTTCAATCGCGACGCCGGGGACGCCGATAGATTGTCCGTCTCCACCGCCCGGCCCCGACACGTGCAGCTCAAGACACGTCGTATCCCATCCGCCGAATCCGCCGTCATGCAGCCCGTGCCGGTCGGTCCCAGTCGCCAGGCGCTGGCGCCGGGCTACAGGCTGCGCAGCTTCACCATCGACGGCGTGCTCGGCCAGGGTGGCTTCGGTATCACCTATCTGGCCCACGATCAGGCACGCGATCTGGCGGTCGCCATCAAGGAGTACCTGCCGAGCGAACTGGCCATGCGCCAGACCGACAGCACCGTCTGTCCGATCACCGAGAATCGCCGCGAGGACTATGCCTGGGGGCTGCGCCGCTTCATCGCCGAAGGTGAGACGCTGGCCCGCTTCGACCACCCCAACATCGTCTTCGTCCACGAGGTGTTCGTCACCAACGGCACCGCGTACATGGTGATGAGCTACGAGAAGGGCGTGAGCTTCGCCGACTATCTGCCGGCCGGTGGCACGCTGAGCGAGCGCTGGCTGAAACGCATGCTGGTCGCGATCGTCGACGGTCTGCACGGTGTGCACGAGGCCGGATACATCCACCGCGACATCAAACCCGCGAATATCATGATCGGCGACTTCGGCGAGGTCCT
>JAGRHX010001199.1 GCA_020444775.1 Gammaproteobacteria bacterium | reverse complement strand
TTAACGAAGCCGCTCCCGACGGCACCCCGACGATGCATATCGGTGGTTTCGTGCGCGGCAAGGGCAATTTCGTCATCACCGAATACGTACCGACCGAGGAGCGCACCAACCGCAACTTCCCGTTGGTGCTGACCACGGGACGTATCCTGGCCCACTATAACGTCGGCGCCCAGACACGGCGCACTGCGAACGTGGCTTGGCATCCAGAGGACGTGCTGGAAATCCATCCCCATGACGCCGAGGTACGCGGCATCAGCGATGGCCAGATGATCTCGCTGGCAAGCCGTGTCGGCGCCACCACGCTGCGGGCGAAGATCTCCGATCGTATGCCGCCGGGTGTGGTCTACACGACGTTCCATCATCCGGTGACGGGTGCCAACGTCATCACCACCGAGAACTCGGATTGGGCGACCAACTGTCCCGAGTACAAGGTGACCGCGGTGCAGGTCAGGCCCAGCAATCACTGGTCCAGTTGGCAGTTGGCGAACAACAAGCACCGCACGCTCGCCATGCGCGTGCAGTCACCGGTCAACGCGACAGATGCAACCGAATCATGAGCGAGCAGCGCGCATACAGGCAGGTGACTCTGGCGAGGGTGCACCAGCACAGCCGCGCGCAGGCTCACGACCAGGTGGCCACAGAAGTGCCGGTGGCACTTGTCTACAACTGCCAGAGCCACGCCGTGATGATGGCGAGTCCCTGCCATCTGCTGGATTTCGCGTACGGTTTCACACTATCTGAGGGCATTGTAGAGTCGGCGTCTGAACTCCTACACACCGCCGTGCTGCCGCAAAGCCAAGGCGTGACGCTGGCAATCACCATCCCCGAGCATCGAGCCAGCCGCTTGCATGAGCGCTCGCGGAGTCTGGAGGGACGCAGCGGCTGCGGCCTGTGCGGCATTCAGGAGATGGCACAGGCGTTGCGCCCCCTGCCGACGTTACCAGAGACTGCCGGGATACCGGCCCGAGCGATCGCCGCGGCGCTCACGGCGCTGCCCGCGCAACAGTTGTTGAACAGAGATACCGGCGCCCTTCATGCGGCTGCATTCGCCGACCGAGAGGGTGCGCTTCGGATCGTGCGCGAGGATATCGGTCGCCACAACGCCTTGGATAAGTTGATCGGCGCGACGGCCCGAGCCGGCATCAATGCCAGCTCGGGCGTGGTGCTGGTGACGAGTCGCTGCAGCATGGAGATGGTGCAGAAGACCATTGCTTTCGGATGCCCCCTGCTCGTTGCCGTATCCGCGCCTACGTCACTCGCCATCGAGCTTGCGCAAGCCCACAATCTGACCATTGCCGCTTTCGCGCGCAACGAGCGATTCAACCTGTATTCCCACCCACAGCGCGTGCTCTGAGATGACAACCAACCGGTTCGTCCACATGGCCAACCAGGTCGCCGCCTTTTTCGATGCCTATCCCGAGGCTGAAGCGGTCGAGGCCGTCGTCGCGCATATCCGGCAGTTCTGGGACCCGCGGATGCGAAATGCGCTTGTTGCACAGCTGAACACGGGCGGAGAGGGGCTGAGCCCACTGGCACTGAGCGCCGCCCGCCGTCTCGACGCGAGTCGCGCACCGCGGACAGATCGAGCCTGACCGAGGCCGCGCTCACCGTCCTTGCCCCACCGCAAGCTCGCTCTAACACCCTCGAACAGCGCTCAGCAGTCGTCATCGGCGCGACAGACCGATGTCGCACCGGGGCACGTATAGC
>JAGRHX010001198.1 GCA_020444775.1 Gammaproteobacteria bacterium | reverse complement strand
CCCGGGCGCTGATGATGCAGCCCGAGGACGTTTCCGCCGCGGTGCTGCTGGCGGTCTCGCTGCCGTGGCGGGCCACGGTGACCGAGCTCGCCATCGGCGCGACCGTGCCTCGGGACCAGAGCGCGGACCATGAGGCGGCGCGCAACAAGCAGCGCAAGGCCTGAGGCTCACCCGGCCTGTGGTCGGCTGCCCTGGGTCAAGCACGCGCCGCACGCCGATTCCGTGTTCGTACCCCGCGTGCTAGCGTGAGCGACGACGATATGATTCGCCATGACGATACGATCTGGCAATGGCGTGAACGGGCCTTTCCGCTGCCGAAGCGGCCATCACAGCGAGGGCTCGCCGAGAGGGGGCCGTAAGCGTGCACACCATGACCAGCAAAGGAGCATGAATATGATCAACAAGTTCTCGTCCCTGTACGCCGGCCATGTCGATCTTCCCGACATGGGACAGAACGCGACGCCCGTCAACGAGCGTCGCTTCGACAACGACCATCTGATGACGGTGTTCTCCAAGACTGAGGCGCTGGCGAAGCGCATGGATCGGCTTGGCTACGAGACCCTCTGGTTGGCCGAGCATCATTTCCAGCGCGAAGGCTACGAGTGCCTGCCCAATCTGCTGATGATGGGCGTGCACCTTGCACATCTGACCAAGACCCTGAAGATCGGCTGCGGCTTCAACGTCTGCCCGATGTGGCACCCGCTGCGGCTGGCCGAGGACTACGCGACCGCCGATATCCTCACCGACGGGCGGGTGGTGTTCGGCGTTGCACGCGGCTACCACACTCGCGAGGTGGAGTCGCTCGGCGGCGTCATGATGAGCCAGGAAGGCAATCGCGACCAGTTCGAGGAACAGGTCGAAATCATCTTCAAGGCGTTCAACAACGACAGTTTCTCGCACCAGGGCAAGCACTACACGCTGCCGCCCAAGCTGCCGTATCGTGGCTACGAGCTGGAAGAGCTGACGCTCGTGCCACGGCCCAAGCATCTGCCTGTCGAGTGCTGGCAACCGATCGTCAGCGCCAACCCACGCGGTCTGGACTTCATGGTCAAGCACGGTATCAAGGGCGTGGTCGGCGGTGGCTCAGCGCTGCTCGGCGAAGGACCGGTCGTCGGCTATCGCGATGCTTTGGCTCGCGCCGGCGTCGAGGCAGAGCTGGGCGAAGGACTGTGCATCGGCATCAACTTCTATCTCGCTGACAGCGTCGAGCAAGCGGTGCGCGAGGCCACGCCGTACTACGAGGAGCACGCCAAGATGTTCGCGCCGCTCGGTTTCTTCCGTGGTCTGACCGACGAACAGGTCAAGGTGCTGTCGGGCCGCGGTGGCTGGGACAAGGCGGGCATCCCGACCATCGACCAGCAGATGGCCGCACGCTCGTGGTACTGCGGTCCGGCCGAGGGCATGATCGAATACCTCAAGGGCCTGGAAGAGCAGTTTCCAGGCCTCGAGCACGTCAACGTGCAATCCAGCATGGGCACACCCGAGTCGGTGATGCTCGAGCAGCTGGACCGATTCGCCGAGGAGGTCATGCCCGCCTTCCAGGCGCGCGCGAAGACGGCCAGCGCGGCCGGCGGCTGAGCCTGTTCGACATTCCGGTCCTTGATGTGTCCTGAGTGCCCGATGGTCGCGACCCGCGACCTCGGGCCCGGCCGGTGTCAGAGCCGGCGATGAAAGCCCCCCGGCGCGCTTCAGATCATTTCAAGAGACCGTCCCGGAAGGCCTTCCGGGGAGGGCCTTCCCGGAAGGCCCGCTCCGTGCCCCGCGCGCAAGACCGCTCAGAAGACCATGCGCGACAGGCTCTGGGCAACGCAGGCGGGCTTGTCATGGCCCTCGATCTCGACCACGACCTCGTGCATCGCCTCGAGCATGCCACCCTTGATCTCCACCCGCTTCAAGGTTCGCGTGCTGCGTATGCGCGAACCGACCGGCACCGGCGCGGGAAACCGCACCCGGTCGAAACCGTAGTTGATACCAGCCTTCTGCCCATCCAGACGCGGCAGGCCGCCCGCCTCGGCGCTGCGCGGCAGATGCCCCATCAGCGACAGGGTCAGATGGCCGTGGGCAATGGTCCGACCGAACGGCCCTTCACGTGAACGTTCCTCGTCGACGTGTATCCATTGATGATCCATCGTCACGTCGGCGAACTCGTTGATGCGTTCCTGGGTGACCTCGAACCAGTCGGTCGCTGGCTGCGGCCGGTCGATGTAGGACTGGAGGGTCTCGTAGGCTCGTCGCAGTGCATCCTCGGACATGTCGTCTCCCTTGTTATTGTCAGCGTTGTTGTCAGCTTCGTCTTGATACCACGCGCGCCGCAACCGATGATGCCGGCAGATGGCGCTGGCAGATGGCGCTGGCGGATGAGGCTGGCCGACCGGCCGCGGCTGTGGCCCGTTCGAGGCGGGTCTGGACTACGCTCGAGACGCCTGCGCGCATCGCGTTCAGGCGCAGACAGTGCCACCAATCGCAGGAGGACACAACGGCGTGACCCTACCGCTGCAAGACCTCGAGGTCGTCGATATCGGTACCCTCACACCGGGCAAGTATTGCGGATTCCTGCTCGCCGATCTCGGCGCGTCCGTGACGCGTGTCGAACGCGCCTTGGACCCGTCGTCACCGAGCGTCGAGGACCGGGCGCTCAACCTCAACAAGCGTTCGATGCTGTTGGATCTGCGCGCGCAGTCCGGACGTCGCGCGCTTAAGGCGCTGACCCGGCGTGCCGCGGTGGTCATCGAAGGCGCGCGTCCGGGCGTTGCCGCGCGCAATGGTTTCGACTATCAGAGCCTCTCGGCGTTGAACCCCAGCCTGGTCTATTGCGCGATCTCCGCCTACGGCCAGAACGGCCCATATCGCGAGCTGCCCGGCTACGATCTGGTCTTCATGGGTCTGAGCGGTGTCTGGCACACCCTGCTACAGGGTCGCGAGCCACCGAGGGTACCCGGCCTGTTTCTCGCCGATGCGGTGACCGGTCTGACCGCGGCGTTGGGTATCGTCAGTGCCCTGCTCGGCCGGGAACGACATGGCGAGGGTGCCTATCTTGACCTGTCCATGCTCGACAGCACCTTCGCGCTGCTCGGCACCAGCCACGGGCTGCGCCATGAGAGCGCCGATGGCACGCTCCACCACGGACCGCAAATCGAACCCGGCCGCAACCCTGCCTACCGACTCTACCGCTGCGCCGACGGCCGGCATCTGGTCCTGAGCGCGGTGCGACCCGCATCCTGGACCGCGCTGTGTGAGCTGGTCGACGAGCCGGGGCTGGCCGACGGGCCACCCACCGACGCCGTGGCGCGGGCTCGGGCCTGCGAGCGCCTGGAGCAGGCCTTCGCGCGGAAGTCGCTCGAGACCTGGCTGCAAGCGCTGCATGCGCAGGACATCGACGCCGCTGCCTACAACGACGTCGAGCAGGCCTTTACCGACCCGCAGCTACGCGCTCGTGACATGCTCTGGACCGAGGACGACGGCGACGACCGCTTGACGCGCATCCACAGCCCGCTGCATATCAGCATGGGCCGGGCGCAACAACGCCCCGCGCCCCGCATCGGCGAACATACCGAGCAGATCCTGCGCGAGCTGGATCTGGAATGACCGCGCAGACGACGAGGTGAATACGCATGAGCCAGACCGCAACCAGCGACCCGACGATCGGACAGGATACCGAACGCCTCAACGAGCTGGCCTTCTCCTTCAAGAAGAGCCAGGCACTCGCTGCGGCCCTGCAGG
>JAGRHX010001197.1 GCA_020444775.1 Gammaproteobacteria bacterium | reverse complement strand
ATTGCCGCAAACATACCCGCCTGTGAGGAAATCACGGCCCGGGGAGATGACTACCCGAGGAGATGACTACCTGGGGAGATGACGGCCTGCGGGTGATCGCTTGGAGGGCCGGCAGCGTGCGGTGATGCACGACTGACCGGGAGCGGCCGATGGCTGGGCTGCCCCGGCCTCGAAACGCAAGGCGCGCCGGCTCGTCACCGGGCCGGCGCGCGAATGATCAGCAAGGCCGGCGCCAATCAGCCGGCTGACATCTCCGCACGGGAGGACATGGCCATGGCATTGGCCTGTCTGGCCATACCACGTCCGAGCAGACGCCACGCGAGCACCGCGGCCGCCGCCGCGACCGCGGCCGTGACCAGGGCCTGCGCGGACAGCGGTTGACTGCTCAAGCTGGTGATGCCGGAGATGAACAGCGCGGCGCCGCCCCCGGTCGTGACCGTGAGCAAGGGTGCGAAGCCGATGTAGACGAGGCCATCGGCAACCCAGACGCTATCGGGACGGACCTGCGCGGTCCGCTGCAGCAAGGCGAAGATGATATAGGTGGCGGAGAGCGTGGCGAGGCCCGCGACCAGCTGGTTCTCGGCGACGAATTCGATAATGCCCATGGTCTTCCTCCTAGATGTTCTCGAGCTCTGTGGACATCCAGGCCGTGGAGCCCGACAGAAGCGCTCGAATGCACCCGAACGCACCGGTTCTGACGGGCCTGCGCTCGCGACGAGGAGCGACGACCTTGCAGCGTATGATGGACACGGCACACGCGATTGCGGCTCGAAAGTTTCGTTGCGATCTTTCGAAGATATGGAACGGTCGCGGCGCCTGCGCACGAACATGACAGCGGGAGCATCGAAATGTCACGGGCACGTAATCTCATCTTCATCCTGACCGACAACCACGCCCGATCGATGGCGGGTTGCTATGGACATCCCCTGGTCAAGACGCCGACGCTGGATTGGCTCGCCGCGCATGGCGCGCGGTTTCGCAATGCCTATTGCGCGAGTCCCTTGTGCTGCCCATCGCGTGCCGCGTTGGCGACCGGTCGCTTCCCGCATCAGAGCGGTTATTGGGACAATGCGCTCGCCTATGACGGGCGTCTGCCGACCTGGCATCATCGGCTGCGCGCCAGCGACTGCGAGGTCAGCTCCATTGGCAAGCTGCACTATGTATCGAGCGAAAATGACAATGGTTTCGTCGACGAGCTATTGCCGATGCATATCGTCGAAGGCCGTGGAGCGCTGATCGGTCTGTTGCGTGCGACCGAGCACGGCGTCCCGCCCCGAACCGGTCCCAGACAGATGTATGGCCGGCCACGGGTCGGCGAAGCGGATTATCAGCGCTATGACCGCGACATCACCGCGGCGGCGGTCGATTGGCTCGCTCGGCGCGCTCGTGAGGCTTCAGGACCCTTCGCGCTGCTCCTCTCCTACGCGAGCCCACATCCGCCCTTCAGCGTGCCGGCACGGTTGTCCGAGCGCTATGGACCCGAGGATGTGCCGATGCCGGTTCAGTGGCGGGCGAACGAGCGTCCCACACATCCGGCCATCGAGCATGTGCGCGCGCATGATGGTTTCGAGCAGCCGTTGAGCGAGGACTACGTGCGCAACGCGCTGGCGGGCTATTGCGCGCTGGTCAATCTGGTCGACGAGCAGATTGGCCAGATCATGGACTGTGTGCGGTCATCGGGTCTGCTGGAGAGCACCCGCATCGTCTACACCAGCGATCACGGCGAAGCAGGAGGCAATCACGGCTTGTTCGCCAAATCCACCCTCTACGAGCATTCCTCCGGCGTGCCGCTGTTGATGATGGGCCCGGACATCAGCCCCGGCACGGTCATCGAACCGGCCGTCTCGCATGTAGACCTGTTCCCGACCATCCTCGAGTCGATGGGCGTCGAACCCGACGAGGCGGATCGCGATCTGCCCGGACGCTCGCTGTGGCCGCTGCTCGACGGCGAGACACACTCGCAACCGGTGTTCGCCGAGGTGCACGTGCAATCCACCCGTAATGGCGCTTTCATGCTCCGCGACGGTGCGCTGAAGCTCATCTACCACGTCGACGCGCCCAGCCAGCTCTTCGATCTTGCCAACGACCCGCTGGAGACACGTGACCTGGCGGGCGAGCCGGCATGGCAGGCACGCCTCGAAGCCCTCCAATCACAGCTCCGCGAACGGCTGGATCCTGAGTCGGTGGACGCGCGCTGCAAGCAGGCGCAGCGCGCGCACGTGGATCGGATGGGCGGTATCGAGCAGATCCTGGAGCGTGGCTCCATCACCTACACACCGGTACCCGGCGATCCGCTGAATCTGGAGAAGATGGTCCGCTAGTCGGGAGCCCCGCGCGGCAGGCCAGCGGCGGCACGATTCCTGCACGGAATCTGCGTCGCCCCGTGTCACGGGGCGATTCGGATCGAACATTCTCTGCAGCGAGTCGATACCATGACACACCTGAGCTTCCGCTGCCGCGGCTTCATGCGACGACTGGCCGCCTTCGGGCTGCATCCCGCGGAGGCCGCCCTGGCGCAGCTTCATGACCCGTCCTGGGCCTCGGTGGTGCAACCCGAGACGGCGTCTACACGGGTCTGCTCATTCCCCGACCGACCAGTGCAGATCAGGGTCCCAGGGCCACAGCGGCCGAGAGATGCGCCTGTACGGTAGCTCGGTGAAGTCAGCGGGCGCACATCCCGGCGAGCGCACGCTGACGATCCGCTCGGCACGCCCGGCATAGACCGCGCGAAAGCCGCACGGGCTCTTCGCCACCAGCACCGCGGCGGCGAACGGGTCGATGCCGGCGCATTCGAACAGCTGGCTCGCGAAGTGCGGTCCGGTGCGTTCGGTCAAGACGATGCGCACGTTGTCCTGACGCAGCACCGCGCCCGCCCCCATGTCCAGTGGCAGGTTGCGCCCCAGGTGCCCGGAGAGCACGAAGCGCGCGTCGAACAGACGCTCGATGACCGCGTCCAACGCCAACGCGCGGCCGAAACGGGTATCACGCTGGCCGCCGAGCGAGGCCTCTACCCGCGCGCCCGCGCCCAGGGCGCGGCAGCGCTGCACCAGCTCCGGGGCCACCGCCGCGACCACTGCCGGCCGTTGCCAGGGGTATCGGAGCAGCTCCGCGAGCAGCCAGGTGCTGTCACCGGGTGCACCAGAAGTGGTCGCGTCCGCACCTTCTCCGAGCACGGTGAGCCCGCCCTGCAGGTGTGCCCGGTAGGCGTCGGTCACGGCCTGGGTGTACGGCGTGAGCGGCGCGCAGTAGTCCTCGCGCGACGCCCAGAGCTGCGCGGCAAGTCGCTCGGCATGTCGCCGGGCAAGCGTCGCATCGGCGTCGCTGACCACCAGGGTGGAGGCGCCCAGCTCGGTGATGTCCAACCACGGTTGCACGGTGGCGACGCCGGCCGCCAGCACACCGGGCTCCGCCTCCAGCGACTGCAGCCGGGCCGCGCGCCCGGCCGCAGGCCCGCTGTCGGCCTGGGTGTCGGCGAGCTCGGCGGGCAACACCAGCGGCAACTTGCACAGATGGCTGACCGGCCGCGCGCCGTCGACCAGCATCCGTCTGAGCAAACGCGCGGCGCGCTGCCCGGTCTCGTAGACATCGACATGCGGCACGGTGTGATAGACGACCAGGGCATCGGCGGCCTCGACCATCGCGCGGGTGATGTTGGCATGCAAATCCAGGGTCGCGACCAACGGCACTTCAGCGCCGATACGTTCGCGCACCGCGCGCAGCAACGCGCCTTCGGTGTCAGCCACGTTCTCCGCGGTCATCGATCCATGCAGGGCGAGCAATACCCCATCGAAACGCTCGCCCTGCTCCAGTGGCTCGAGCAGGGTCCGTGTCACCCAGTCGAAGGTATCGGATCGCAATGTTCCGCCCGGCCAGGCGGCGAGACGATCCCAGCCTGCCCTCGAAGGTTCAGCTACCCCCTGCCGCCCACGTCGGTCCCACCGCCGATGAATATCTCCGCGATCTCGAGAAGAGCTGACTCAGCCGCTCAGCCGCTCAGCCGC
>JAGRHX010001196.1 GCA_020444775.1 Gammaproteobacteria bacterium | reverse complement strand
CGACGAGCTCGCCGAGGCCGACGCCGACATCAACCGTCTGCTCGATGAGATGGCGGACGAGATGTTCGGCACCTCCGAGCTGCGCGGTTGGGCCGCGCAGATGCTGCGTGACGCCGCGGCGGAGCCCTGGGAGGCGCGGCGATTTCACGTGCGTGCCGGCTCGCCGCTGCTGGTCGAGCACCAGGGCCTCGTCTATCGCTGCCTCGGGTTCGCCAACGGTGGCACCGAGCCGAACACGATGTGCCGCGCGAACGCGCACGATGCGGACACCCTGACCTGGGAACCGCTGGCATACGCTCCGGACGAGCGGTGGCTCGACCGCCATCCGAACTGGCACGACCAGGACGAGATCGATCTCCGACCGCGACAGTTCGACAGCACGTTCGGGCCGATGCCATCGAGCTACGGTTTTCCGAGCGTCTCCTCGACCGGCTGGGCACGTGTAGACGATATCGTCTACCTCTATGGCGGCAGCTACTGCAACTCCGAAGGCGGCGCCTGGCCGAGCAACGAGCTGACCTGTATCGACCTGAGCGAGCCCTGCCGACCGCTACTACGCCGGCTGACGATGCGCGACGGTCCATTCCGTCTGTCCGCCGCATGCGCTCAACATGGGAATACATTGCTCATGTTCGGTGGTGCCAGGCCGGTCGACTGGAACGACAATGACTTCAGGCCCACCAACGACGTGTTCAGAATCGCGCTTCCACCGCTCGATTGAGCGGCGCACCCGGCGCCGTTCGCGCCGCCAGCCTCGCCCGGCGTCGAGGTGACCAGCACTGACAAGGTCGCTGGTCGATAGCATCATGCGAGCCCCCAGCAGCGTAATCCCCCCTGACCATTCTGCCCGGCACCGCACCCATGGACCGGCTCGCCGATAGACGCGCCCGCTCCAGCACCGCTACCCCCTTCAGATATCCCCTTTCACGGGGCGATCGATTGCCAGATCCGGATAACACGCGCCATCCGCGGATAGTTTCGGCCCGACGACTGAACTACGGTCGTTCAGGTCTCGCTCGTTCAAGAATACCGGCCGTTGTTGTGGAGTATGCGATGGCAAACAAAACGCAGTTCAGTGGTGCTCGGGCAAGCCTGGAGCGGTGGCTGAAGCGCCTGGTGCAATCGACCTCGATGCTCCTGATGCTCGCGGTCGGAACCCTTGTCCATGCGGAAACGCGCACCGAGGTCGGCGTCGCGGGCGCACACGGTGTCGATGCCCAGGCCACGGCCAGCGTCGCGGGTGACGGTGAAGGCGGGGAAGGCGCGACGGTGGATCTGTCCAGCCCCCCGCTGGGCAACGAAGCCCTGTACGACTCGACCGCGATCGGCGGGCGTGGCGGCAACGGCGGTCGGGGACACACGCGGGCGGACGGCGGTCATGGCGGTCCAGGTGGCGCGGCCAGCGCGCGCTCCGCAATCAATCGCGACAGCGGTCCGGCCACCGCACGAGCGAGCGCGATCGGTGGCGATGGCGGGCACTTCGGCAACGGCGGCACCTCGGGCACCGGTGGACCCGGGGGCTCCGCGACGGCCAGCGGCGTGGCCAGCACCGCAAGCGCCGATGCGATCGTGGTGGAGGTGACCGCCAGAGGCGGCCGCAGTGGCGACACCTCTACCGGGATCCCCGTGGAAGGCGGCACGGCCACGATCACAGAGGCACGTGCCGAGTCCAACGGTGGCGACGTCGAGGTGGATGCAACAGCGATCAGCGGCCGCGGCGGCTCGGGGTTCCCCAACAGCAACGGTCTGTTCGTGGGCCCCGGGGGACGCAGCCCTGATGTGGTCTTGCGCAACGTCGTGGATGGCATGACCAGCGGCACCATCGTGCTGCGCCAGACCGCGGTCAGTGGTGATGGTGGCGGCGGCTTCTCACAGCCGGCGCTCGGAATCTCCGCGCCGGACTCGGGTGACACCGTCAGCTTCGTCGAACGGATGCGCAGCGCCACGTCGTTGTCCATCGAGGCCACCGCCCAATCGGGCGCCGGCGGCCAGGGGACCTACGCGTCGACGGGTGGCCGCGGCGGCAATGCCGATGCACACGCATCCGCTGACA
>JAGRHX010000075.1 GCA_020444775.1 Gammaproteobacteria bacterium | reverse complement strand
GAACTTGAACGGTCCGGTGCCGACCGGGTTTTCCTTGTTGCCGTCGGCTGATTCCGGCGCGACGATGACGGCATCGCCCCAGCCCATGTTGAACAGGAAGCTGCCGGCTGGGCTCGAAAGGGTTACCACCACGGACTGGGGATCGCTCACCTCAACATTCTCGATGGCCGAAAACAGGCCCTTCTGGGCATTGGTCGAATCCTCGGCGCGGGCGCGATCGAGGGAGAACTTGACGTCTTCGGCATCGAAATCCGTGCCGTCATGGAATTTCACGCCGCGGCGCAGCTTGAAGGTATAGGTCTTGCCGTCATCGGACATCTGGTACTCGGTCGCCAGGTCCGGTGCAATCTTGCTCGGATCCGCCGGATCGTATTGCATCAGGCTGCTCCACACACCGGCGGTCACGTGCTGCACGTTGAGCGGTGTCTCGGTGTGCACGTCCAGGCGTGCCGGATCACCATAGGTGAACCAGTTGAGCGTGCCACCACGGGTCTGGGCGAAGCCGGTGGTGGCAGTGGCGAGCATGACCGTGCCAGCCAGCGCCCAGCGCGTAGCCGCGTTTCGGGTACGAGTTCTCATCTGTTCTCTCCTCCTGGCATGCGACCGACCCGGCTCTCCGCGTCGCGCCGCTACCCATTCATTGGTTGGGCATTGGTTGCAGATATCGTCCGACCCGAGGCTCGATGGCATCCGCGCGTTGCTGGTGACTGCCGGGCACAATCGGACCGGCCACCACGACCGTCGACCTCGAATACCGGTCCGTATGCACGTGCCGGCGCTTCGATGTCGATTTCGCTCTGCTGTCGCTTTCGGGGTGACTTCCGGGTGCGTGCGGGGGCCGGGACCGTTTCGATACCTGTACGTTCTAGTGCTTGTGTAGGGCCGTATTGGTTGTTGTGGCCCGGGCCCGGCTGCTGGAGACGGCGGATGCACCGGAACGGGCGCACCAGACGAAACCCTGGCAGTTGCCCCGCGGCGTCCCCGACTGATTCCAGAACTGTTTCCAGAGTGAAAGCAGAGGAATACCGGAGGGCAGGCGCGCGAGACAGCACTCGTCGCACCCCCGCAGCAGACCGGGTCGAAATCGCCGTTCGCCCCCTGTGCGGCGGGCGCGCGACTCATGCTGAGTGTCACAAAACCCGGCGGTGGGCGTCAACGTCGGTCGCTTCTTGAGATCGACGCGGAGCTGCTGACCGAGGCCGGCGCGGGATGCGGCGTTCAGTGTGCCGTCGATCCAGCCGCCGGCGAGCGTGCCCGTATGGCTGACCGCCCGAATGGCTGACCGCCCGAATGGCTGACCGCCCGAATGGCTGACCGCTTTGCCTGTCCGACCGATTGAGGCAATCTCGTGATGCTGGAGACGGGCCGCCCGGCCCACAGTCGGACATGTCAGCCATCCGGTTGGGCTTGGTGCGCGGGTTCGGCGGTGGAAGCGTTCCGAGCGGACGTCAGATGCGAACACGCCGATTGACGGTCTGCGTCGTGTGTCCGGCTGCAGGCTCACCACTGGAGGGAATGACCATGTCCAGCGATCTCGAGAAGGAGGCCGCCATGTCCGCGGCAAAGGGTCATGACGGATCGACGATCCGCGTCGGTGATCTGCCCGGCGCGCGGTTCGGCGCCGTGATCACGGGTCTGGACCCGAGCCGCATAAGCGCCGCCGACGAAGCCCTCATCTGGGACACCTATCGTCAGCGTCACGGTCTCATCTGCTTCGATTTCGACCAAATGCTGCAGCCCGAGGAGCTGCACGCGCTGACCGCCGTCTTCGGCGAGAACGAGTTCGCGCCCGGCAAGATCAACGGCATCGGCAAGCGCGCCAATGGCACCGAGCAGGATCTGAGCATCGAGGAACAGGTCGAGGCGCTGCGCGCGGGGGGCGACGACCCGTACATGGCCTACATCGGCAACATGGACCGTGGCGGTCAGCAGACCCGGACGGTCGACAAGAAGTTCTTCGGCGAGTGGGAGTGGCACTCCGACATGTCCTACATCGCCGTGCCACCGACCTTCAGCCTGCTGCACGCGCGGGTGATCCCGACGCAAGGTGGTGACACCAGCTTCTGCTCGCAGGTGATGGCGGCACGCGAGCTGCCGGCTTCACTGCGTGAGCGGTTGGGTGGCCTGATGATCAAGCATGACTCCACCTACGGCAGCAGCGGGCAGCTACGTCCCGGCATGACACCGCCCGACTCGCCCGTCGACGCGATCGGTCATGCGCATCCGATCCTGCGTCGCGTGCCGACCACCGGGGAGGAGGCCATGTTCCTCGGCCGGCGCACCAATGGTTACGTGGTCGGTCTGCCGCTGGCCGAGAGCGAGGCGCTGCTCGATGAGCTGTGGGCGCACGCCACTCAGCCGCAGTTCTGTTATCGCCACCGCTGGACGGTCGGTCAGGTGGTGGTGTGGGACAATCGCATGCTGCTGCACAAGCGTCACCCGATGGATGTAGACGATGCGCGTTTGATGTGGCGTACCCAGACGCGTGGCGAGGCGGTGCAGGCGGTGGACGGCTGAGGCCGGGTTCCTGATCCGACCCCCACCGGACTCGATGTGTCACGTGTAACGTGCGGGCTCGATACCGAGTCTCTCCCCAATCGGAAGACGCGATGATCATTCCCTATTCGTCACTCAGCCCCGAGGCCCTGCGTGGCGTGGTCGAATCCTTCGTCCTGCGCGAGGGCACCGAGTACGGGGAACGCGACGTGACCTTGGCGGAGAAGGTCGATGCCGTGATCGCTCAGCTCGAACGTGGTCAGGCGCGGATCGTGTTCGACAGCGAGGCACAGTCGGTCGACATCGTGCCGGTGCCCTGAGCCAGCTCGTCGAGTGTGGCCTCGAATTCATCGACCCTTGGGGCGAGGCTGTTCAGTGTGTCGACCCAGAACCGTGGGCTGCGCAGGTCCACGCCCAGGTGGGTGCTCGCGATGTCTTCGGCGCGCATCCGGCCGGTGTCGCGCAACAGCGCGTTGAAACGGTCGATGAAATCCGCGCCGTGACGGGAACGCTGCGCATACACGCCGAGACTGAAGGCATAGCCGAACAGATAGGGAAAGTTGTAGAAGCTGAGCCCGGCGATGTGGAAGTGCAGCTTGCTGGCCCAGAACAGCGGATCCGGCTCCGCTATCGAATCGCCGTACCAGTGCGCCCAGCTCTCGCTCATCAGCGCCGAGATCTCCGCGGGCCGGAGTGGCCGCTCTGCGCGTCGCTCGTAGAATCGTTGCTCGAAGTCGAAACGGGTGGGAATGTTCAGCACGAACGAGACCAGTGAGCTCAGGACCTCCCAACCGATCTCGAGGCGCTGTGCCGGGCCCGCGGCCTGTTCGAGCAGGCTGTCGGTGACCAGGGTCTCGGCGAAGATGCTGGCGGTTTCAGCCAGTGACATGCCGTAGTCGGTCTGACTCAGCGGCAGGTCGCGCATCGTCCACGCATGGTAGGCATGACCGAGCTCATGGGCGAGCGTCATGACGTCGGAGAAGCTACCCGTGTAGCTCATGTACACCCGTGGGGTGCGGGAACGGGGGAACGTGGTGCAGTAGGCACCCGGACGCTTGTTCGGCCCGAGCGAGCCCTCGATCCAGCGGCGTTCCCCCATCATCTTCACGAACGAGCCCATGCTCGGGTCGATGCTCGCATAGGCCGTCGCGATCAGCGCCAGCGCCGCATCGAAATCGATCACCGCCCCGGCCGGGGCCGCCGCCAGCGTCGGCGCCGGCGCGCGTACGTCCCAGGGGCCGAGCCGCTCGCGGCCATAGGCGCGAGCGAGCAGCTTCGCGGCACGCCGTGCGAGCGGACGGACCTGCTCGGCCGCACCCAGCAGACTGTCCAACGTTTGACGTTCGATGCGGCTCGCATGGGTCGGCGCGTCCAGGAAATGTCCCGCACGCCGCGCGCTCCGGCGTTCGACCATGTCCAGACGCCAGCCGGCGATCGCGTTCAGGCTGGCGGCGCAGGTCTCCTCGTGCAGCCGCCAGGCTTCGTTGATCCCACGCCAGGCGCATTCACGCAGCTCGATGTCGGTGCTGCCGAGCAGGCCGGCGGCCTGCGCCAGACCCATCTGCTCGACGCTGTCGCCGCGCTGCACGGCGCAGCTCAAGGTGCCCGATAGCTGGGTGTACAGCGCACCCCAGGCGAGGATGCCGTTCTGTGCCAGGGTGCTGGTCAAGGTCTCTTCGCTGAGGCTGAGCAATTCCGGACGGCGTTCGCGGGCATGTCGGACGAGAAACTCACCAGCCGCCGCGTCCGGATCAACCAGGTAGTCCTGCAAGGTGCGCTCGTCGGCATTGATGGTGAATTGCGTGAGCGGTTCGCTCAGCACCGCAAGCCGCTTGCCATGACGCTTCAGGGAGCCCTGTAGCGCCTGCGCCGCTTCGTCACGGCTGTTCACCGACAACAAACAGGAGGCGTAGACCGAGAGATTGCGAAGCAGCGTGGATGCCTGGATGCACAATCCATTGAGCTGCTGCGCGGTCGCGACGGCATCATCACCGAGCAGTCCGTGATTGCGTTGCTCGATGTCCTCGCACAGCGATTCCAGGCTGAGCAGGTCGGCGCCGACCTCGGCACACTCGGGGCCGCTGTAGATGTCGCTGAGGTCCCAGGCGGGGCCCTGTAGTGGCATCGAGGGGGGCTGTGTCATGCGCGGCTCCAGTAGGGCGATGGCGTGGTCGGGGATCAAGGATAGCCCGCGACAGGCAGACCCTGCTCGCATTCGGGCCGTGCGGTGCCGTGGTCCTCGGAAGACAGCACTGGGGCAAGACAGCA
>JAGRHX010001195.1 GCA_020444775.1 Gammaproteobacteria bacterium | reverse complement strand
CGATCCTGCAGGTCGCCAATGCCAACGGGATCGAGATCCCGCAGTACTGCTATCACGACGGGTTGTCGGTGGTGGCGAGCTGCCGGATCTGCCTGGCGGAAATCTGGGCGCCGAACCCGCGGAACGACAACAAGATCGAGCCGTTCATGGGCGGGAAGCTCATGCCGACCTGCCAGACGCAGGCGTCGGACGGCATGGTCGTGCGGGCCGACAGCCCCAAGAGCATGGCGAACCAGAAGGCGGTGATGGAGTACCTGCTCATCAATCACCCGCTGGACTGCCCGGTGTGCGATCAGGCGGGCGAGTGCTTCCTGCAGGACTACAGCTACAAGTACGGGCGCGGGGTGAGCCGGTTTGAGGAGCAGAAGGTCAAGCAGCCCAAGAAGGACCTGGGGCCGCATGTCTATCTGTATTCGGATCGGTGCATCATGTGCACGCGGTGCGTGCGGTTTACGCGCGAGGTGTCGGGGTCGGCCGAGCTGATGGTCGAGGGGCGCGGGAACAAGGAGCAGATCGATGTGTTCCCGGGCGTGGCGCTCGACAACGAGCTGTCGGGGAATGTGATCGACCTGTGCCCGGTGGGCGCGCTGCTGGACAAGGACTTTCTGTTCGCCCAGCGGGTGTGGTTCCTCAAGAGCACGCCCTCGATCGACGGGATCACCGCGAGCGGCGACAACATCTTCATCGAACACAATGAGGGAAAGGTCTACCGCGTGAAGCCGCGTGAGAACGCGGCGATCAACAAGTGGTGGATTACCGACGAGGTGCGGTACGGGTGGAAGCATGTGCACAGCGAGCACCGGATCGAGCAGCCGATGCGCCGGGAGTTCGGCGTGCTGGTGCGGTCGAGCTTTGAGCACGCGATCCTCGATGCGGTCGAAGCGCTTCAGGGCGCGGTTCGTGACGGCGGCAGGCTCGCGGTCGTGATCAGCCCGATGCTGTCGTGCGAGGAGGCGTACCTGCTGACGACGCTGGCGAAGGCGATCGATGCGGACGCGGCGGTTGCGATGGGCCCGGTTCCGAGCGCGGGTGATGATCGGATCTATCCGCCGGGGGCGGCTGAGGACGATCCGAAGGCGTTCGTGGTGCGTGGGGAGAAGGCTCCCAATGCGCGCGGCGTGCGGCGGGTGGTCGAGGCGGTGACCGGTTCGGCACCGATGAGCTTTGATGACTTTGTGTCGGGGTCGAAGTCGTTCGGCGCGGTGATCATGACGGGGAACTACCCGAGCGACTGGGTGACGCCTGCGATCGAGAAGTCGGCGAGCGGGAAGACGCTGGTGCTGATCGACACGCTCGAGAGCGAGTTGGTGGATCGGGCGACGGTGGTGCTTCCCGGGGCGACCTGGATGGAGAAGGCCGGGAGCTTTGAGAATGCCGGGGGCGTGCTGCAGGCGTTCGAGCAGGCGATCCCGGCGGTGGGCAGCGCCCGGAGCGAGGGCCAGTTGGCGCTGGACATGTTGACGCGGATCGGGGCGGTCGAGGCCGACACCGAGGGCGTCGATGCGTATGTGGTGATCGACGAGCAGCCCGGGACCGTGCCGACGGCGAGGGAGATTCACCTGGGGCGGACGCGGATCTTCAACGCGGCGAATGTGCGTCAGGAGATGGCGGCGCGGAACGAGTCGCTGGGCGTGTTCGTGACGGAGATCGCCGAGCCGGCGGTTGCGACGCGGCAGGAGGCGGCGGTGGAGATGGTGGAACTTTGAGTCGTCAACTCCAACCCCATTCGGCTTGTCCGCCAATATCCCGCTGACTGACCTTATTCCAAAAACTTAGACCCAGCTGATGCCTTGATGCGTAGATCAGTCTGTACAACGGCCCCCTCGGACCTCGTATCACTCGCTGAGCCACGCCTTCGTATCCAAGCGCCTCTCGCAAGGCTCGCTCATACGAAGCGGCGAACAGCGCACGAACCTTTGGACCCGACCTATCTTCAAGACGGCTATATGATTCTCGCCAGAACTCCTCGGACGGAAACGCGGCGAAGAGCTTCGACTCCGGGTCTGTTTCGTACAGATCCACATTTCGCACCAAGTCGATAGCATCCGCAAAGAGAATCAAGAAATCTGCACGCGTCGAGTTGGCGATACACTCCAAGGTTGACCACTTGACATCGAATCCCTCGGGGTCAACAAACACAAGAGAAAGTGTTTCAGATATAGGCACATGTTGCATCAGGTCAGCTATGACCTCGTTGCAGTCGCCAGCAATAAACTTGCACTCTGATTCCGAGCCCAAGTCTCGCAGTCGTGACTCACATGCCTGAGCATTCGATGCGTCTAGATCGCAGGCCAAGATCCTAGAAAAAGGCTTGAGGGTCATGCCTGCTAGCAATACCGACCCAGGTAGCCTTTTCTTCGTATCTCGTACCTCACAGATGCCCGGTCCACAAAACAGATCGATGTAGGTAAGGCCCTGCCGCCACTTCGGGTGACCCACCATCGAACTAGTTGTTATTTCTAGGTATCTGTTCCAGAACCAGAGCTTCTCTTCGGTCCAACGACCACAAGCCCGCACAGGCAGACCATCGCTCTGTGACACCCGAGATACCAAGTCTTCCCATCGATCTCTCGCCACTAATCGTCTCCCGCGATGGGCATCTCATCCCAGGTCCGACCCTCTAGTTCTCGCCCAGACTTCTTCTTGTTCACACCGCCCCACTGTTTGAAGAAGAAGGGCACACCCTTCGCTTCGCACTGGCGCTTGATCTCGAGTGCCCAGGACCCCTGCATCGGGCGGGCACCCGGGCCGGATTCGCCGCCGACGATGACCCAGTTGATGTCCTTGAGCGGCATCCGCCGGAGCGGGCCAAGGAGCGGCTCACAGGAAAGAAAACGCACCTTGGCCGGCACTCGCCGGAGAAGCCGGATGCGGGGGTAGTACGCCTTGGTTTCGACGCTCGTCCCCATCCAGACATTGTCAGGCCAAGGCAGTTGGTGCGCGACTGCGAGCGTTCGCTCCGGGCGTTTGGTGAGGACTTGGAAGGTGTGCTGCGGGCAGTCTTCCATGACCTGGAAGACTCGTTTGATGAATGCAACCGGGACCTTCTCGTGGAAAAGATCGCTCATCGAGTTGACGAAGACGATTCGGCCGAGCCGCCAGGATCGGGGAGCGTCGAGGACTGATTCGTCGAGGTTGATCCTGCCGGCGAAGACCGGTCGGCCGTCTCGGGCTCGTTTGGCTGTGCCCGAGTACTTGGCCCCGGTGCCGTTGGGCATGTGCTCCAGACGGAGGGCCATCCGGGCGGCGTAGCAGTTGAGGCACCCGGGGGACACGGGCGTGCACCCCGCGACAGGGTTCCACGTGCACTCGGTCCATTCGATTCGGGAAGCCTGCGCCATGCCTCGCTCCTTCTTGGCATTGAACACGAAGTCCGACAGGATTGCAACAGACACCAAACAATCGGACGCCTAGAGTGGTTCGCTTGTCCGTCGGATCAAGTTCCTGGTCGAGCGCACAATTGGCGCGGGAAGTCGATCTACGATCGCAGCCCGGGTGAGTCCGGGCTGTTTTTCTTTGGAGCGATGCCATGGAAGCCGGGATTGTCGGGCTGCCCAATGTGGGGAAGTCGACGCTGTTCAACGCGTTGACCAATGCGGGGGCGCTCGCGGCGAACTATCCGTTCGCGACGATCGACCCCAATGTCGGGATCGTGCCCGTGCCCGATCCGCGGC
>JAGRHX010001194.1 GCA_020444775.1 Gammaproteobacteria bacterium | reverse complement strand
GGCACGATCTTGCCGGTCTCGCTGACATACGACTTCAGGGTATTGAGATCCTTGTAGTCGATCTCTTCAATACCCTCGACCGTGAACCGGCAATACCGTCTACGTCTGAAGAATCTGGACATGCTGCGTTTCTCGAATTCGTGCTCGGATGGGGATGGGTCAGGCGCCGGCGGCGACCGTTTCGACCTGCCCTCTACATCTAGTGCTCTGGTCTGGTGCTCTGGTGTCGATGATGCCGCGATCGATGAAGGTCGGGCCCCGAGGTAACGACCGTCGCAGGGTCCTTCGCTTCGGCGAACGACTCAGCCGATATCGGTGGCCGCGCCGAGCCACGGTACGGCGTGCCGGGCGGGCCCGCTACGGCCGGCGGCCTCGCGGATCCGACCCTCCCCCGGTCGGCTCACTCGATTGATGCGAATGGCCCGGCGGAATGGCTTTGACGGATCGCTCGGCCTGTGACGCGCAGCCCGCGACCCGACCGTCGGCTCGAACACCGCTTATGACTCAGTCCCGCTCGTCGGCGGTCTCGCGTGCGCGGCCACCATCGGGCGACTCGCCGCTCTCCTGCGAACGGCGCCGGCGTGGCGGCTCGTCGTCGTCATCGCGTCGACGGCTGTCACGGCTGTCGTCATCGCGCTCGTCCTTCTGCTTGGCCAGCGGCGACGGCTCGGTGTCCGCCGACTTCCGGCTCATGACCAGATTGCGCAACACGGCATCATTGAAGCGGAAGGCGCTCTGCAGCTCGGCCAGTGCCTCGGCGCCGCACTCGATGTTCATCAGCACGTAGTGTGCCTTGTGCACCTTCTGCACCGGGTAGGCGAGCTGGCGACGCCCCCAGTCCTCGAGCCGGTGTACCGTGCCACCGTCGGCCTCGACGATGGAACGATAGCGCTCCACCATGGCCGAGACCTGCTCACTCTGGTCCGGATGGACCATGAAAACGACTTCGTAGTGTCTCATGCTTTCCTCTGGAGTTCGCACGTGAGGAACACGCGCATCGCCTCCCCGCGTCATCGTCTGCGCAGGCCTGTAGGCAGGTGCTGACTCATCAGCGCTTGCCCGGGGACCACGGCCGTATCGGAATCGTCGCCGGCAAACGCTCGGCAAGCGAGCACGCGGCGGGGATTCGTCGTGCGGACCGTGTATGGACCATTTCATGAGGGCCTGCAGACCGACGACCCGGCGCGCGACCTCGGAGGCATTCGAGAGAATCGCTTCCAAGCGTGCTTCGCGCCGTCTGCCTGCGCGGGTGAGGCAGGAACGACTTAATCGGCATGCAGCCGGCTATCGTACGCAATCACCTGGTCGAACGCAAAGCCGATGAGCACATCAATCGCGTCACCCGACGGTCGTCACGGACTGCCACCTACAACGGTCGGTACGGTCAACGTCACGGCGTAACGGGACATGCTGTCACGAGGCGGCTTCAGTCCACGGCCGTGCCGAGCGTGGCAAACGTGGTCGGATGCTCAGCGCTCGCCGCCTGGCGGCGACGCAGCTCGTACAGGCAGACGCCGGCGGCGACCGAGACGTTGAGGCTGTTCACCGCGCCGGCCATCGGCAGCCGGACCATCAGGTCGCAATGCTCCCGGGTGAGGCGTCGCACCCCCTTGTCCTCGCTGCCCAGGACCAGCACCAGCGGCCCGTCCACGGACGTCTCGAACAGATTTCGGTCGGAGGCATCACCCGTGCCGACGATGGTGAAGCCGGCGTCCGCCAGCTGCGCCAGCGCGCGTGCCAGGTTCGCAACCTGAAGAACCGGTACGCTCTCGGCGGCCCCCGAGGCGACCTTGCGCGCAGCCGGGGTCAGCGCCGTGCCGCGGCTACGCGGCACCAGCACGCCGAGCACGCCGACCGCATCACAGCAGCGCAACACCGCACCCAGATTGCGCGGGTCCTGCACACCATCCAGCGCCACCACGATGGCCTCGGGACCGGCATCGCGCGCGAGCGTCGCAAGGTCGATACCCGGCGCTCCGCTCGCTCCGCCATCCGCCTCAGGTGACCCGGCCGACAGCTCCCGCTCGGTCTCGCAACGCACCACCACGCCCTGATGGCGCGCGTCGGGAAAAGCCTGGTCCAGGGCCTCACGACTGAGCTCGTGAACACGCAGAGCGCCACGTTCCGCGAAACGTCGCAGCCGCTGGCTGAGCTGATTGTCACGCCCCGCCTGCAGCCAGATCTCGACAACCTGCGCCGCCCGGCGCTCGAGCAACACCGCGACCGCATGCTGTCCGTAGACGATGTCCGAAGGTAGCGGCTCGCGACCACCGACCGACACCGAGGCGCGCCTTCGTCCGCGCCCGGATCGCCCTTTGTCGCTCATCGGTTGCGCCGCCCGCGCCCGCTGCCGCTGCGTCTGCGCCGCTGTTCGCGCTCATCGTTGGATCGGCCGCGCGACCGCTTGCCGGTGCCAGATGCCGCTTCCTCGCCGGTCAGCTCGAAATCGATCTTGCGCTCGTCCAGATCCACCCGCAGCACGCGCACGTCCAGCCGGTCGGCCAGCGCGTAGCGCCGACCACTGCCGCGACCCTCGAGGGTGTGGCTGGCCGGATCGAAATGGAAGTACTCCTGACCGAGCGACGAGACGTGCACCAACCCGTCCACGTAGAGCTCGTCCAGGGTCACGAACAGGCCGAAGGAGGTCACCGCGCTGACCGTGCCTCTATAGGTACGGCCGACCTTGTCCAGCATGAACTCGCACTTGAGCCAGCTCAGGGCATCGCGGGTCGCCTCGTCGGCGCGGCGCTCCGTCATGGAAACGTGCTTGCCGACCTCGGTCAGCCGCTCGCCCTGCATCAGCGTCGCGACCCGCTGCTGACGCAGCCGGGCGCGTATCGCCCGATGCAGCAACAGATCCGCATAGCGGCGGATCGGCGAGGTGAA
>JAGRHX010001193.1 GCA_020444775.1 Gammaproteobacteria bacterium | reverse complement strand
CCCAGGCTCTCGGCCAGGCCGGCGAAGTAGCTGCGTATGTACATCTCAGTATCAAAGTTCCACGATGGCCGGCCGCTATATCGCCAGGAGAAGATGGCGCGGCGCAATCAGGTTGGCCCGGCTCAGGTTGGCCAGGCTCGCTGGCAGATGGATGTCGCCAGCCTCTACCTGCCGTTGGCCAATCTGCTCAAGGATATCCTGTTCGATTACGATAGCATTGGAGTACAACACATCGTCGATGATCACACCGGCAGGTCCTCCAAGAGCCGAAGGGCAATCCGGGCAGCCCTTGCGACCCTGGGGATATTGGCTGCGGCGGACCGCCGGACAAACTGGCCGACTGCGCGCCGTTGCGCCCCAGTCGCACCGCGCAGAACGTGCTCGTGCACGATCACGGCAAATTGGTCGGTGGCGCCTACCCAGGCCTCAGTCAAGTGATGCGGGCCAATGGCCTGTGGCCGGTTTACTGATATGACCACGCCTGGCAACAGTCCGTCGAGGTGCTCCGTGCGCTGAAGCGCTCTGTCCGCAGCTCGACCGAGAGCCTGATGGCGCGCCGGGCGTTCGAGCTCAACCGGTGGCTGAGACAGGCCATATATCTGCATGCCGGCTGCGATGAACGCCAACAGCTTCGGATCGGCCAGGCTCTTGGATGGTGGCTGCGACGTCATTGACGCCATCCTCCTATACTGCTCTTAGAGCAAGAGCAGGCGTACGCGCGCAGCTTCCGCTGTACACGGCGGCGCAGATGCCGGTCCGCGTCGGAACCATGCTCAAGTGGGACTCTGCGAGTGAATAGGTAGATTGAGTTGGCACGCACAAACGCGCAATTGGTCACATGCTGGCGTGGTCGAGTTGCGATCGCGCTTCAGCGGACGGGATACTTCCGCGCGGTCATCGGACACTCCGCTGCCGTGACTCGAGAGGACGGCGCCGCCATACAGTCCGCGTCTCTCCCGTTCATGAGTTCTGCTTGTTCAGAGGTAACAGCGTGATTGTCGTGTGTGAGCCGAATCTGTTGGGACTTGAACATGCGCCGGTGAACGCTGCGGTTATCGAGATCGTGCTTGAAGCCTTTACCAGTGAGCGAGTCTACTTTCTAGCCCATGAATCCCATCTCGAGGCTGTGAATGAGCTACTCACGCCGGCGGCGCGAGAACGGGTTTCGACGGAAGCTGTGCGCGTACCTCGACGCCACTCTCACAGCTTGCTGGAACGCGCCCCACGAGCCATGCGCCTGCTCTCTCGGGCCTACTCGATGGCGATGAGCACTCAACCGCGACTGCTCTTGCTGACGTCCTGCCAAGCGGACACGATACTGCTACTAGAGGGGCTGCATCGTCTGAGGCGCCATGCTGTCTCGGTGCAGGTCGTCATGCACAGCATACTAGCATCACTTGAAGGCTGGAGGTCGCGCAACCCTCTTCAGCGAGCATTCGATTTCCCGGGCGTGCTTGGGCTCACACGCAGTCCCTCGACCCAGTTCATAGTCCTAGAGGAAGGTATTCAGAACCGTCTAATGCAACGTTTCCCAGAAGTCGCACTACAGACGGTGGTGCTCGACCATCCAATCCGGCCTGGCCCGGCCGTACTTGGACGGAAACTCTCAAAGCCAGTCAGTATTGGCTTTATCGGGCAGGCGTCCCGGAGTAAAGGTTTCATCGACTACTTGGAGCTCGCGCAGCACGGTGCGAAAGCCTTTCCGCACGAACTTTCGTTCCACGCAGTCGGATCAATGACGCGGGAGGTTTTCAACGAGGACACTTCAGGTCTCGCGAGTGCTCCGAGCCGGGAGAAGATATCTACCGAAGCGTTTACCCGCGGGCTACAGCAGCTCGACTATGTCTGCTTGCTGCTCGATCCGACTCACTACTCGCTGTGTGCGAGCGGAACGCTGCTGGATGCAGTGTCTTTCGGCAAGCCCGTCATTGCTTATGCCGCACCAGTATTGAGTGAATGCTTCGAGCGCTTCGGGAACATCGGATATCTGGTTCGTAACTTGCAGGAGGCCAAGGAGGTATTGTCGCGAGTCGCGAATGCCAATAACGCCGCCTATCAGGAACAGGTTGCAGCAGTCAATCGAGTCCGTGAATCGAGGACTGTGAAAGCTCTCGCTGAACGCTACCGAGCCTTCACAGCTCTCTTTCTGGCTTCTAACCTGCCGCTAGGAACCGGGGCGATGCCTCCGCGGCTCCACTCGCGCCGGCGCAGCCTGGATTGCGCAATCAGCGGTCTAGTGCTGAAACTTTCCACGGAGGATAGACGCGGACTGCGTCACGCCGACCCTGGAGCACGGGTTGCGATCGAGCTTGCGGCTGGATGGCTAAGGCGCGCCCAGCAGTTCTCGAGTAGTGATGACGGTGGTGTTGCACGGCATTATTCGCTGGTTGACGGCTGGGGGCCTTCCTATCCGGAGACGACTGGCTACATCGTGCCGACGTGCTACCAACTCCTCGATCGTGGTCTAGGCCAGTCGATTACGGAGGAGGCAATCGACCGGATGGTCGAGTTCCTGCTCTGTCAGCAGCTGGACAATGGCGCGTTCTATGGCGGCGTGATCGGTGCAGAACCGGCGAAACCGACAACGTTCAACACGGGGCAGATCCTGCTAGGCCTCACTGCCGCAGCTAGCCGGACTGGTGACAGCAGGGTCCTTAAGGCGATGCATGGCGCCGCACGTTGGATGCAGGAATCGCAGGACGACGATGGCCGCTGGAGCCGCTTTCCGTCACAATTCGCCTACGGTCGGGGTAGCACCTACTACACTCATGCAGCCTGGGGCCTCATGGAGGCGGAACGAGTCGCTCCCGGACACGGCTACCTGGATTCCGCGCTCAGGCACGCGGACTGGGCGCTCAGTCGCCAGCATCCGAACGGCTGGTTCGAACAGTGCTGCGTGACCGACCCGACGCGGCCACTCACGCACACAATCGCGTATGCGCATCGTGGCGTGATCGAAGCCTATCTTCACTCCGGCGATGAATCCTATCTGCGCGCCGCGGCACGCACAGCAGACGCCATGGTCATGCTTGTTGGTGCTGACGGATGGATGCCTGGGCGCATGGATCACCACTGGCGCGCGGCTGCCGACTGGGTCTGCCTTACGGGGAACGTCCAGATGGCGTGCAACTGGTTCCTGCTTGCCGATCTTCTGGACCGCGAAGACTATCGCCAAGCGGCCCGGCGTTGTACCGCCTATGTTCGTCGCACACTGCTTGAGTCTGGGCACCCTGGCGTCGTCGGTGGGGTGCGCGGCTCCATGCCGATATCCGGTGAATACAACCGCTTCATGTTCATTAATTGGGGTGCAAAGTTCCTGATAGATGCTTGCTTGATGGAACTGGATGGCACGCAAATAATCCCAGCCCCTGAGCGCTCGAAGGAAGTGCTCGTGTCGTTTGAGCCAACTCTCCCAGGCGTAGGCCCGGACAAGCAAACCAGCGCGTTCATTCGCCCTCGATTCAACAGCAGTCGTGTGGAGTAGCGTCGGCGGTGCCAAGCCTGAGAACGCTCGTCAGAAGCTTGTTGACGAATTGGGTGGGGTTTATCGTCAACCTGCTTGTTACCTTCTTCCTTTCTCCGGTGGTGGTCAACACGTTGGGCTTGGAGGTGTACGGCATCTGGGTCGTTATCAGTACCCTGACCGGATACCTGGGGCTGGTCGAATCTGGCGTTACCGTGAGCACCGGGCGGTTCCTCAACTACTACCTGGGCCGCAAGGACCTTACAAGCGCAAGCGAGACCGTCAGCACTTCGCTGGTCTTTTATGTTGCGATCGGTGGACTTCTTCTCTTACTGCTACTCCTGTTAAGGCCCTGGATAGAAACACTCGTCCCTCCTACTTGGACTGTTGGCCCGGGCGAGCTTTTCCTGATTTGCATGGTCTTGGCGCTGAATGTCTTGCTTGGCTTCGTCGTCGCTGTCGTTGGCCAGCTGCTACAGGCGGAAAATCGGTTCGACCTCCGAAACCTGTGCGCTCTGCTCGGCGTACTGCTGCGCTTTGCTCTGACTCTCTCGGCGTTGAACGGCGGCGGTGGACTCCTCGAGCTCGCCGGGGTGCAGGCGATCAGCACGTTGTTCACCGGTGCGCTGATGAGCTGGTTTGCTCTTAACTATGGCCCTGCCGTACGCATATCTCCTGGCGGTGCTTCACTTCGTGCGTTGCGTGAGTTGTTCGGCTTCGGCAAGTGGGCCATGGTGAACAACGTATGCGCCAAAGCCAGTGTTCAAGCAGATGTGCTTGTGGTTGGGGGACTGCTCGGGGTCCGCAGCGTCGCTTTCTATAGCGTCGGGCAAATGCTCGTGGAGTACTCGTTCGTGCTGGTGCAGAGCGTCGTGTCTGTTGCAAGTCCCGACCTGATCAAGGCAGTTGCGCGCGGTGACACGGGCATGGCGAAGATTTTCATCATCGAGGGAGGGCGCGCGTCGATCTGCCTGGCTGTTCCGCTGTTCATTGGGCTGATGGTCTTTGGCAGTGATTTTTTGCGACTGTGGATGGGGCCCGAATTCGAGCAGGGGGCTGCAGTCGCCAGCATCCTCGCTGGTGCCCGTCTGCTATGTGCGCTCTTTCAGGGTGCTGGCGCGGCGATCTGGGCGCTCGGTCATGTGAAGGTCCTGTCCATGGCAGCGGCGATGACCACTGCTATCAATCTGCTGGTGTCCATCCTGCTGATCTTGCTGGCGGGCGCCGGGATCGAAGGCGTGGCTGTCGGTACGTTGGTTGCCTTATTCATTCAGCAGATGATCGTATATCCCCTTCTAGTGCGACGTTTCATCGGCGTGTCACTCACAGGCCTCTACTCGACGATGTTGCCGCGCTTCATTGCTGCCAGTGCTGTCGTGCTGCTCACGTTCGTATCGGTGGAAGAACTGGTCGAGTTGAGCAGCTGGCTTGAGTTCATCGCAGTCATTGTGCCGGCCGGCCTGGTCGGAATCGCGCTCACTGCACTTATCGTCCTGGGGCGCTCTCGGGTACGCAGATTGATCCGCCGGCTCATCACGCCCGCCGCATAGCGCAATCTGTGCAGGGGCCTTGGCCACAGGGGTAGTCATGCAAGCCAAAGCGCTAAGGGAACGCGCGTGTATAGCCGACAACATGGCTTCTGTAGTTGACGAGGAGGTTATCGTGATCGTCTTACCTGTCTCTCGCGCGATCGCGAGCGTTGCACTACTGGCCTTCCACGCACTTCTGCGAATTTACCGGCCATCGTCCGAGCATCTGCTGATCCGCTACAATCGTATGGTTGCGCGGTATCCTCGTTGGCTGATCGCCATTCATCCTCGCGTCGATTTTGTGGACGAGTTCGAGCTGCGATTCAGCTGTGATGTTTCGAACGTCATGCAACGGCACCTTTTCTACCGTGGCGCGTGGCAGCACGAACTTATTAGTGTGCTGAAGCTGGCGCTTGAGCCCGGAGACGTATTCGTGGACATCGGTGCTCACCACGGATACCTGGCCTTGCCGGCGGCACGAATAGTTGGGGTTGAGGGGCTTGTGTTCGCGGTGGAAGCGTCACCAGCGCAGCTGTCGGTACTCGCGCAGTCCGTAGTTCGTAACCGCCTTGACAATGTCGTACTGATCAGCCTGGCGGCGTCGGACGCGGCCTCTATCGGCCAGATTCACCAGCCGGAAGAGGGTAAGGAAGGAGCGGCGGCAATCGTTCCGAACTTCGAGGCTGCGGCCTCCTACTCGGTGCTGTTTACCGACCTCTGCAGCGTCTTGCCACGATCAGTGTGGCGTCGAATCAAGGTTATCAAGATCGACGTCGAGGGCTGGGAGTATATGGCCTTCCTCGGGCTTTCCCAGCTGTTGGCGACTGAACCTCCGGCGTTGATAATCTGCGAGGCTCGCGACGACCTGCTGCGAATGGCAGGCTCGTCTCTCGAGCAGCTCTCTTCGTTGTTGGCAGACTTCGGCTACCAACCCGTGCACGTGCACAGCTTGGACCACGATGATCTCGCGTTCGTTAACACTACTCGTGCTTTGGGTCTGATGGAGCGTCTGGAGGCAGCGCAGCTCGTCACTTCTGCTGCATTCAACTAGATGTGTTCGGCGGAAATACGATCCCGATCCCTATGGTGATTTTAGGCATTGAGCGGCCTGTCGGTCTAGGTCCACTTGAACGGCTTGTTCACCCCGGTGTTGAAGTGGTCAATGAAGTCCAAGACTCGTTTGCGAAAGTCCTCCAGTGAGCTGAAGTTGGTTCGTTTCAGCATTCGCCGCCCAAGAATCGAGAACCAGTTCTCGAACTGATTGAGCCACGAGCTATGTCGAGGGGTATAGACAAAGCGGATCTGATGCCCGGGGGCGCTCAGGAACGTCCGTCTCGTGGCAGCCGATTGCATGTGCCCGCGCTTGCCCTTGAACCCAGATCTTGATTAAGACCACAGCGCTCGGTCACCAGTTTGAACAGCGTCTCGGAGTAGTGAG
>JAGRHX010001192.1 GCA_020444775.1 Gammaproteobacteria bacterium | reverse complement strand
CCTGCTGTTCTGCCTGCCACGCATTCTGGATAGCGGATCCCCTGGCTTTGCGCAGGCCGATATCGACCATATTGCCGATTTCAACGGCGATGGCCTTCCGGACTTCTACCTTGTGTACTCCGGTGCCGGGACCCTATTGACGGGAGGCATCGCTGGCATCGCCATCACCCAGGCCGGTGCAGTTTCCGCCAAGATCAACAGTTGCTCCGCGATCGGATTGCTCGATGACGGTTCGGATCGCGACGATTGCTCCCCTCACAAGAACTATTTCCATCGCTGGATGGATGTCAACGCGGATGGCCTGGAAGATTTCGTCATCGCCCGCCCACCCGTCATTCGGACGGAAGGCACCTGGAGGGTGCGACTCAATTTGGGCAACGGCATGTTCGGTCCTCAAATTGACACCGGGAGTTCGGCTGGCTTGCAAGTCGATGCCACTGGTATTCCCGCCGGCCCGGGATTGAAGTTTCGCTACGTCGGTAGCTTGCCCTCGATGGACGTGGATTCCGATGGCAGGGCGGATCTTCTGATTCCGTCGCAGCAACCAGGCGCGCAAGCATTCGCGCTGAAGATGTGCACGATAAAGCGTATCCACAAGATCCAGACAGCCGATGGCCCGAAATGCCCGAGTGCGTCTGAACAACTGGTCGATCCATCCGGCATCTATCTGGCAGAAGGCCCCGTTTGCGCCGCCTATTCCTGTCCGCCCAACCCTGACGGTTCGGCGCCCATGCCGGCCAACGGTGAGCCGCTGGGCGATGCGCGAGGATTTCCGTACCAGTGGCCCGACGAAAATGGAAACCCACTGCCTGCCTTCAGCGCCTACTCGTCCCATCCCAATCATGAAGGTCCCGGCGAAGACAACAGCGTCTATCACCTGGCGCAACTGAAGTTCGTCCAAACGGGTCCCCAGCAGTTCACTGTCGACGTGATTCCGACACCGATGGTGTCGCGACTGAACGACTATTACGGCAGCGCCGACGACCTGTTCGGCGACGGTTTGCCGGATCTGCTTACCTCGATGGGCTGCTCCAATCTGGTCCTGACCCAACCGCCGCTTCCCAATTCGCCACCCTACACATGGCAGCATCAGAAGTGCGCGGTAGTCAACGCGCTCGGCTACGGTCCAGCCACACTGCCGGATGGTACGCCGACCGCCAATCTGGCGAGCAAGGTCGTGCTCTACGCCAACATCAATCAGGGCCTTGCCGCGCCGGGCGGATCCCCGGGATCGATTGCGGTACCCCATGTTCAAGCGCCGACATTGAAGGCCTCCGGCTCGAGTCTCGGTCTGTCGCTGTCTGTGCCGCATCTCCCCGGCCTGATGGACAGCGTCATCAATGGTGTCGGCGATTTCGTCAGCTGGGGCTATTTCCCGCTGTCGGTACGAGCCGAGCGCGACGGTGTTGATCTTTACCGGTTGCCGTCGGACACGGCCAGCGGCTACACGGACAAACGCCACTACTATTTCCAAAGCTCCATGCCGGTGGTGTATGGCATGGCGCAGGATCGAGGTGATGGCGGCATCGACGGCTTCCGCAGTGCTACCTATGGGTACTCCGAAGCGATGTACCATCATCTCGGTCGCGGCTTCCAGGGGTTCCGGGAGATCGTCAGCACCCGGTTGACGCCGCCGGATTCAGAATCGCGCAAGTTGCGCTTGCGAACCACGACCACCTTCCACCAGAAATTTCCATTGACTGGCCGGATCGAACAGGTCGAGACGCAAGCGCCCGTTCCGACGGCACCCAATGTTTTTCGACGCATCAAGCGCGAATTCGATACCTGGATCTGCGCATCGGACCGCAGTGCCTGTCCGGAGGGCGACGATCTGCCGCCGCCAGCCGTCAATCCCAATGGCGGCACGGTTTACGCGCCTCTACTCGATCGCCAGGTCGTTGAAACCTTCGATCTCGACAGCGTCAGTGGGGCCGCCGTCAGTACGGTTGCGACGGTGAATGCCGAAGCCGAGAGCGGCGGCGCGTCGGGATGGGATGGCTACGGCAATCTGAAGCACCAGTATGTACTCAGCACCGACTCCGTTGTCGCAGAACATCGGGTCATCACGACCAATGAATATGCTCCGTCTGACACAAGTACCAACAACTGGTGGCTCGATCGCTTGCGCAACAGCGAGGTAACCACGAGCCAAACCTATGGTGCGGGTCATCCGCTGCCGCTCAATGTCGCGCAGCCGCCGTCGCGCACAGTCCGAACCGATTTCCTGTGGAACGACGACCGCACACCACAGTCGCAGACCGTCACTGCCTCCGGCATGACCCTGACGACCGCATACGACTATACCCAAACCACGGCGAAAGGCTTGCCGGCGAAGGTGACGATCAGCGGTACCGGATTGACTTCCGCGCGAGCGACTCAGTTCACCTACACCAAGGATGGAAATTCGTTGGCGAGCCAGCAGGACGGCTACTTCGTGCTGACGACGAAGAACGCTGCCTTGCATGATTCGACGACTCAACATTCGCCTCGTGATGGCCAGGTGACTCGCCAGATCGACCCGAACAATCTCGAGGTCGTCAATGCGTACGATGCCTTCGGTCGCCTGACAGGAATGAGCTTCAAGGACGCCAATGGCGACCCGATGCTGCCGCCCGTCTCGATTGGATACACGCCATGCACCACGCGGGGTTGCGGTAACGGTTACGGAGAAGGTGGCAGCCATCAAGCCGGCGCCGCATGGCGCGTGGTTCGCACCCAGGCCGGCGCGCCGACCACGGCGGACTGGTTCGACCGACTGGGCCGAGCGATCAAACACACCGAACGCGGATTCAGCGAAACGGATTTCGTCGAATCCTTCACGGACTACGACCCCATGGGTTTGGTCGCGACGCAAAGCGGGCCGTTCTATCGAACCGAAGGCAATGCCGGACTGACCGTCTGGGACTACGATGTCCTGGGTCGACCCACGGAAAAGCGCTCGCCCGGTGAGGAGCTGGATGCCGCGCACGGCGACGTAGTCACCAAGTATGCCTACTCCGGCGCCAAGACCACGATCCAGGTGCGCGCCGCGTTCAATGCCTCGCAGCAGACCTGCACCTCGAGCACCAATCTGTGCATGGACATGTCGCGCAGTCACGATCTGCTCGGACGCCTCGCGCAGACCGTGCAGAACAATGGCGATGCTGCGAACTACGCAACAACCGATTACTGGTATGACGGGCTCGGCAATCCGATCGCCGCCCGTGATGCCGGAGGCTCGGTCATCAAGGCCAGCTACAACAGTCTCGGCCAGCGTACCGACCTTTTCGATCTGGACGCCGGCCACTGGTCCTTCACCTACGACGCGCTGGGTGAAGTGCTCGACCAGACCGATGGGCGCAACGTGACCACCACACATGCCTATGACGCGCTAGGGCGTCTGACCCAACGTGACGCAAGCAACCCGAGCGCCGCGGACGCCTCGCTCCGGGCCATTCGCGACAAGTGGGAGTACGACCCGCCCGGTGGGGCAGGCTTGCTGGAATCCAGCCAGCGCCAGACCGGTACGAGTGCTTCGACGTTGGGGACTCCGATCTGGAAGCAATCCAATCTTTACGACCCGGCGAGCAAGCGCCTGTCCACGCAGACCACGGCGATCCAAGGCTTGCCCATCTGGCAGACCGACTACCGCTATGACGGCAACGGGCGCCTGAAGACCACTACGTTCCCCAGCAGTTTGGAAGTCGAAAACACATACACAGCCTACGGCGTTCTCAGCGGCCTGCGCGACTCGAAATCCGGCGCGAAGTATTGGGAAGCCATCAGCCAGGATGCCTGGGGTAACGTGACGGAGGAGAAATTTTTCGGCGGTAGTGTGACGGGTGCTCATTCAAGCTACCCGAGTACAGGCCAGAGCGCTCACAAGGTGTGGAGCGACGCGGGCGGCACGCTCAATCGGCTGGACTATCAGTATGACAGCTTCGGCAACCTCAATACTCAATCGAGTCTCCTCGATGGCGCCAGCCACAGCGAGTCCTATCTCTATGATGGCCTGCAGCGCCTGAAGCAGGCCACACGCAGCGGCGTGGCCGGCAATCCCGCGCCCGTCAGCTATGCCTATAAGCCCAATGGCAACCTCGCCAACAAGACCGACTACAGCACGACCGCCGCCGATGCCTACAGCTACGGCGCCGGCAACTGCGGCCCGCATGCGGCCAGTGCGGTGGCGCGACCCAACCAGCCCGCGCACACCTTCACGTGCGATGCCAACGGCAACATCGTTGGCGGCAATACGCTGCGCGCCGACTACGATTTCAACAACCAGCCGTGGAAGGTGGACCGGATCGATAGCGGTACCAGCGCTTCGTTCGCCTACAGTGCCGAGGGCCAGGTGTTCCGCAGCCAGTCAGGCGGCAAAACCACCTGGTTCGGCGCAGGGGGTTACGAGGAAACCCAGTCCGGAACCGGTACCACCCAGCGCCACGAACTGGGTCCGGTTATCGTCTTGCGCGAGAACGGAACAGACACCTTCAAGGCAGTCCTTCGCGATCGTCTGGGCTCGCCGGTGATGCTCGTGGCTGGCAGCCCCGCTGCCGGCAATTCGCCGCGCTTGAGCGCCTCTCCCAATCCTAGCCTGGATGGGCGCTACACGATCAGTTGGACCGCCATGCCCGGTGCCACCCGCTACGAACTGGTCGAGAGCACGAACGGTAGCCCGGAAAGCCTGGTGCTCAACTACCTGCAGCAAACCTGGTCGCCGCTCACCCCCAAGCCCGTGGGCCGCTACACCTATCGCGTACGCGCCTGCACGCCAGCGTGCGGCGACTGGAGTGATCCGCTGGTCGAGTACCGCGCCCCCAATCCTCCGAGTACTGTCAGTGCCAGTGCTCCCACTCAGAGCGGTTCCTTCACGGTCTCTTGGAGCGCGGCGGCCGGGGCCGAGAGTTACACCCTCGAAGAAAAGGCGCCCGGCGCCGCCACG
>JAGRHX010001191.1 GCA_020444775.1 Gammaproteobacteria bacterium | reverse complement strand
GATACCGGCGAGCGGGTGGCGCTGATGCGTGACCACCAGGGCAGCCTGCCGGGCGCCGGTGAGACGCTGGCCGAGTCGCTGCGCGGTCGTGCCTGGGTGCCGCTCACGCGGATTGCAGAGGGCGGTTTCGACTCGCTGGAGGTGGTCGTACGTGGCACCGCCGGTGGCGCCGACGCCGATGGCGTGCCGGTCCCGGATACCGCCGACGCGCTGTCGGTGATCGAGTTCGCCGGGAACACGGGGATCTCGATGGCACGCAGTCTGACCCTGGACGCCACGGTGCTGCGCGCCGCCAATCCCGGATCCGTGCGGCTGACCGCGCCCTACGTGGCCCTCGGCTCCAGCGATCCAAGCGTCCGGATGGAAGGCTCGGTTCCAGACGTGCTGCTCAACAACCGAGGTATCGCGGTCAACAATTCGGCCAGCCTGCGTCTGACGCCCACCGCCGGCGACGCCAGCTTGAGCGTGCAGGCCGAGCACATCGATCTACGGGGCGAGCTCGTCACCCAAGGTATCGGCAGCGCTACGAATCCGTCGGCTGGGCTGCGTCTGCAGGCGAGCGGTGATATCCGCGCGGTCGGCGTACGTTCCACGCGCGAGACCGACTATGCCGGTCTGTTGCGCAGCACCGGCACGCTCGGCTTGCAGGCCGCGCGCATCTACCCCAGCACGCTCAGCGACTATCGGCTGGAGCTCGACGGTGCGAACAGCGCGATCTTGATCGGTGCGTCCGGCGTCGCTCCCGAGCCGCGCCCCCCGTTGTCACTGGGCGGCCGGTTGGCCCTCTCGGGCACACGAATCGAGCAGGGCGGCAGGCTCTACGCGCCGCTCGGCGAGCTGTCGTTGACCGCTGGCGAACGGCTTGCGCTGTTGGCCGGCAGCTTCACTTCGACTTCGGCTCTGGGCGTGTCCGCGCCGTTCTTCCGCACCCAACCCGGCGGCGATCTGCTGGTCCCGGCAGTCGATGGCAACGGCGTGAACCTGGTGTTCACCGACCGCATCGACAATCCATCCTACGAGATCCAGCTGCCGCAACAGGCCTTGAGTCTCAAAGCGCCCGACATCGACATCCAGGCCAATGCGCGCCTGGACCTGCGGGGCGGTAGCTCGAGCAAGGCCGTCGAGTTCGTGCCCGGTCCCGGTGGCAGCCGCGATCTGTTGCTCGCCGATCTCGACCCGGGCTCTGGCGTGAGCGCCAATCCGTCGTTCGCGATCCTGCCGGGTGTTGGCGAATTCGCGCCGCACGATCCGCTCGAGACACCCGCGGCGGCTGCTGCCCAGGGGCTGCGCCCCGGCAACACCTGGATCCTCGCCGAGGGTGTGGCCGGCCTACCGGCCGGCGAGTACGCGATGCTGCCGGCACGCTACGCGTTGTTCGGCGGCTATCTGGTCACCCCGATCCCGGGCACCACCGATCTGCCCGTCGGCCGTGCCGCGGTAGGTGCCGATGGCGTGCCGATCGTAGCGGGCCGATACGCAGTGGCCGGCAGCGCGGCCCAGGACAGCCGCGTGCAGGGCTTCAGCATCCTGAGCGGCGCTCAGGTGCGCAGCAGGGCCGAGTATCTGGAGACCCCGCTGCAAGACCTGTATGCCGGACGTGCGCTGCGTTCCACGCGGGACGCCGGCACCCTGGTGATCGAAGCCGATCGGCGTCTGCAGCTCGCGGGCACCCTGGTCGCCGGCGGCCCGCTCGATGGCCGCGGACCCAGCGTGGACATCGTCGCCGACCAGATCAGCCTGGTCACGCAGGCCGGCGCCGGCAGCGGCGTGGAGCTGCTGAGCGGCCAGCTTCAATCCCTGGGGGCGGACAGTCTGCTGATCGGCGGACGCCGTGGGTTTGCGGTCGATGGGCTGAACGTCACCCCGCGCTCCAGCCGCTTGTCGGTGGCGCCGGGCGTGGAGCTGGCCCTGCCCGAGCTCATTCTGGTGGCCGACCGGCTCGATCTGCAGAGCGGGCTGGAGGCCACGACGCTGCGCTCGACTCGGTTCGGCGCGGCGGCCGAGCAACAACTGCGTATCGGCGCTCGCGCCGGCGATCCGGCCAGCGGTGATGCGGCATTGGTCGCGGTCTCCGGCAACCGTCTGCGCCCGCGTCGCGACGCGCCCGGCGGTGGCAACTCGAGCAGCCTGAGCGTAGGCGCCAACGTGCGGCTCGCGGCGAATGGCTCCATCGTTGCCGATGCCGCCGGAGACGTGTACTTCAAGGGCACCATCGACACCAATGGCGGTCGGGTCGGTCTGGGCGCATCAAGCGTCAGCCTGGGGCAGGTCGACGACGCGGCTGCCGTGGACGGTCTGCTGATCGACAATGCGCTTCTGGCCGAGCTGGCCGGTAGCCAGCTCGCCTTGCGCAGCGATTCGACCATCCGGGTGCACGGTGACCTGCGCGATCCGGCGACCGGTATACGCCCCTACTTCGAGCGCCTTCTGCTCGACGCGCAGGGGCTGGTCGGGGTCGACAACGAAGGCCTGCAGGTCCAGCTCGGTGCTGATGAACTGGTGCTGGCCAACTCGACCGAGGTCGGACTGGCGTCTACCACCGCCGGCGCCGGACGTATCGCACTTGACTCGAAACGGCTGCTGCTGGGTGACGGGCCGTTCGCCGTGCAAGGTTTCTCCGATGTCGCGCTGCACGCGGCCGAGTACACCATGTTGAACGGCGACGGTGCGCTGCGCGCGGACGGCTCACTGACCCTGGACACACCGTTCATTGCTGCGAGCCAGGGCGCACGCATGCGGATCGCGGCGCCGGCTGCGCATCTGCGGCTGAGCGGCGGCGTGGCCGGCGCGCCGATCGTGGCCGCGCCGGTCGCCAGCGGACTGGCGGCGCGTCTGCAGCTGCAGGGTGCCAGTGTCGATTACGATGCTGTCGCGCATCTGCCCTCCGGACGTTTCGAGATCGTCGGCAACGGTGAGGTCGCCATCGGTGGCGCGGCACGCATCGACGTATCCGGTTCGAACCAGGATTTCGGTCCGCTCACGACCGGCACGGCCGGCGGCGACATCCTGATCCGCAGCGGCAACGGCGGTGTGTCAGTCGCGGCTGGCGCGCTGCTGGACGTGTCCCCCTCGGCCATCAGCGGCGAGGCCGGCTGGTTGCAGCTGCAGGCGCCGGCTGGCGAGCTCCGTATCGATGTCGCGACACGTCTGCTCTCGGGTGCGCGTGGCGGTGCCTTCCAGAGCGATTCCAAAACGCTGACAGTAGCTGGCAATGATGGGGCGAGTGCCTACTCGGACCTCAATCGACTGCTCGGTGCGGGACAGTTCGAGGCAAAGCGTGACGTACGACTGCGGAATCAGGATGTCGAGCTGACCGCGGATTCGACGGTCAGGGCCCATGAGATCCGGATCAGCGCCGATGGCGGTGACGTGCGGCTGGCCGGCACGCTGGATGCGTCCGGTCGCGCGGCCGGCGGCATCCACGCCGATGGCGGCAGCATCGTGGTCGCCGCCGCGGACACGCTGCATGTAGAGACCGGCGCCATGCTCAGGGCGCGCGGCGCGGCCGACGAGTGGGGGGAGCCCGCGGCCGGCACGCACGGCGGTGTTGTCGAGCTGCTCGCGCTGGATGCGGACCAGAGCGACCCTGCGGGTCTGAACGATCGCGTCGAGCTCGCCAGCGGCGCGTTGATCGATGTGTCCGGCGGTCCGGCGGCCGCGGCCGCGCCCGGCAGCCGCCTGGTTCAGGCGCTGGAGCAGCGTGGCGGTGAGGTCCGGGTGATCACCCGTCGAATTGATACCAATGGTGATGATCTCAGCGACACGGTGGTGCTGGGAGCGATGGACGCGGAGATCCAGGGCGCCGCCGGGACCCGCCTGATTGCGACCCGGGTCGCGCGGCCTGGCGAGCGTATCGGCGCACTGGCCTATGCTGCCGATGCGGATCTGGACGCCGACGGCGTGCTCGACGACATCGAGATCACGACCGCCGACATAGCCGCGTTGCACGCCGAGACCGCCGCGTTCATGCAGTCGGCCCGTCCGTCGCCCGACGGCTTCGCGCTCTGGCCGGGGCTGCTGCTGCAGAGCGAGGGCGACCTGGTGCTGCGTGACGACTGGGATTTCCAACCGGACTGGCATTTCGGCCGCACGGTGAATGACCCGGGAAGTGCCGGGCTGCTGATGCTCCGGGCCGCTGGCGACGTGAATCTGAAGGCCAGTCTCAGCGATGCCTTCTTCGACGAGACGCCGGTCGGCTTCCCGGTCTACCGGGACCGGCTCGCCGGGGCGAGCATAGGTGCCGACGGCAATGAGGTGCCGCCGCCAGCCTGGAGCTTCCGTCTGACCGGCGGTGCCGATCCGGGCAGCGCCGATCCGTCGGCGACGGTCAGCGGCCCGGGTGCCGTGCGGCTGTTGCGCGACGCCGATGGTATCGAGGCCTTCTTCGGCCAGGCCGCGGCCAGCGTCAAGGCGGATGCCCTGGCCCTGTACAATCCGCTGGCGCCGTTCTTCTGGGCGTTCCAGGTCAACGCCCAGGGGCTGGCCGATCCGACCTTCGATGCGCCCAGCCCCGAAGCCGTTGCCCTGGGCGTGACCAATCTGGATCTGGACCTGGAGCCCGCCGATCTGGCCGCGGCGGGTTTCGTCACCACGCAGACCCTGCCGGTGAGGCTGCGGACCGGCACTGGCGATATCCAGGTCGCGGCCGCTGGCGACGTGGTTCTGGGCACGGGTCGGCTGAGCGACGGCGACGGCAACGTGCTGGCGGCAAGCTCGGCCATCTATACCGGCGGCTACGACCTCGGCCTGTCGGAGAACATCCGTCAGGTGCTGCCGCCCCAGGGTCTCATCGATACCGCGAAGTTCAGCTTCAACCGCTGGCTGGGCGGCGGCGCGCAGTTCACGGTCGATGGTGGCGACGTGTCGGTCCGTGCTGGCGGTGACGTGATCGTCGACGGCCATCAAGGCTCGCCCAGCGAATGGCAGCCACGCATCGGTGAGGCGCAGTCCGGCACCTCGGGACTCGCCCGTGACGGTGGCGCGGTGCCAACCCACTGGGGTATCGCCTTCCACCGTTTCAGCAATGGTATCGGTGCCCTGGGTGGTGGCACGCTACAGGTGAAGGCCGGTGGCGATCTGGTCAATCTGGCTCTGGCGGTGCCGACCACCGGGCGGGCCGTGGCGGGTGCGGTGCGTGACCCGCGTCAGCCCGGCAAGTTCGCGCCGGCGCTGGAAACCACCGAGGTGGGGGGCGGCGGCCGGCTGCAGGTCGAAGCCGGCGGCGACCTGCGGGGTGGATCACTGTATCTGGGCAGCGGCTTCGCCGAGGTGCGGGTCGACGGCGCGGTATCGGCTGGCAGCAGTGGACAATCCACCCTCATCTACAACGGCGGTGAAGGCAGATTCACGCTGGACGCGGGCGCGCAAGTCCTGATCGGCGGCATCACCGACCCCGGCATGGTCGGCCTGAGCCAGACCCAGGGTGACTACGACGCGAGTCTCACCAACCCGAATCAGTCGATCGCGGCGAACGCGCCGGGTTACTTCGACAACAGCTTCTACACCTATGGCGTAGCCGCGAGCACCAGCATCGGCTCGCTCGGTGGTGACGTGCGACTGGACGGCGAAGGCTTCGTCAATGCCGTGGCGCCGCGGCTGCGCGTGGTCAGTCACGGTGGCGATATCGTCAACGCGGTCTCGATCAATCAGTACCCGTCCCCTGACGGCCAGCTAGAGCTGCTGGCGGCCGGCAACCTGGGTGGCGCGGTCACGACCCTCTGGCAGCGTGACCAGGACCCCAAGCTGTTGCCGAGCATCGACCGGCCGGCCGCCAGTGCGGTGCCGTTGCACGACCGGGTGCCGGTGCATGCGGACGACGATGAGCCAAACCTGCTGATTGCCCGGACGGGATCGATCGAGGCGCTGGGCAACGGCCCCTGGCGCTTCGATCTGGCCAAGTCCAGCATCTTCCAGGCCGGTCTGGACCTCAGCAACCTGAGTGTCGCTGTGCAGAACGTGCGCGCCTCGGACATCAGCGCGTTCGTCGCTGGCCGTGACATCGTCCAGCAGACGCGACGGGACAACGATGGCAACTTCCAGGTCACCCGGAACGAAGCCCTGGTGACCCGCTACGAGATTGCCGGACCCGGTGCTGCCCAGTTCGTGGCCGGGCGGCATATCTCGCTGGGCACCAGTGACGGTATCGAGTCCATCGGGGATGGCCGCAATGCGGCGCTCCCGAACTCGGGTGCGCACCTGCGTTTGCTGGCTGGCATCGGCTCGAGCCCGGACTACCTGGGCTATGTCGGTCCGCTCCTGCAGGCACCGGGTGAGATGGGCGATCGCAGTCGTCAGCTGCTCGGACGATTCTTGGGCGGCACCAGCGACGCGCCACTGGCGGATTTCGCGAATCTGCCGGAACGCGCCCAGCGCGACATCGCATCGGTTCTGCTGGTCGAGCAGCTGCAGCGCGTGGGTGTCGCCGCGACCCAGCAGGGCGAAGCCGGATCCACGGCGCAGCTTGCGGGCTACCAGCCGGGCTTCGACGCCATCCAGACCCTGTTCCCGGACAACGATGCGTCCGGCGGCATCAGCATGCTGCTCAGCCAGGTGCAGACCCTGGACGGCGGTGACGTGTTGATGCTGGTGCCCGGTGGCTCGATCAACGCTGGCGCCGCCAACTCCGACATCATCGACAAGAGCGCCGCCGACCTGGGTATCGTCGCGGCGGTGGACGGCAACATCGGCATCTTCGTCGATGGCGATTTCCTGGTGAACTCGACCCGCGCCTTCGCGCTACAGGGCGATCTGCTGGTGTGGTCCTCGAATGGCGCCATCGACGCCGGCAAGGGCGCGAAGACGGTGTCGTCCATCCCGGATCCGATCGCCCGTATCGGGCCGCAGGGCGAGACCATCATCGAGTTCCCCCCCGCGGTCGAAGGCAGCGGTCTACAGGGCGTCAATGCCTATCTGTTCGCACCACGTGGCGTGATCAACGCAGGTGATGCCGGGATCCGCACCAGCGGCAACCTGACGCTGGGCTCACCACGGGTGATCGGCGCGGACAACATCGACGTCGGCGGGGTCTCGGTGGGGGTGCCCACGGCCAGCGTTGCACCGCCTCCGGCCGTGCCCGCGCAGGACAACGTCGCGACCCGTGCCACCCGGGAAGTCACCGAGCAGAGCACCACGGCGGCGGAAGGGCGTAGCGGCGGCCAACGCGGTCTGTCGGTGATCTCGGTGGAGGTGCTGGGCTTTGGGGAGAGCTGATCGCGATGTTGCTCGAGGCAATGCTGATCCATTCCATCCATGGAATGAATCAGCATCGCAAAGCGAGGATTCGATTTCCGCTTTGCCCTCCAAGTCAAGGACCTATCTCGTCGACATCGGTGGCACATCCGAAGTGTCCCAGCCAGAGCGCTGACAAAGCCTTTTCCTTAACGTCCCTGCAATATCGATGCAATACGATTTTCGCTTCTGTGAGAGGACCGTTTGACGTGTATCGAGTGACACTTGCGCTGTTGTTCACGCTGCTCTCGGTGTCGAGTCCGGCCAATGCCTGGTGGAACGACAGCTGGAACTTTCGCAAGGAGATCGTCATCGATGCAGCGAAGCTGCAGCCAGCGGTGACCGAGGCGCTGGAGGACGTGCCGATCCTGCTGCGCCTGCATACCGGTAATTTTGGCTACTTCTTCGACGTCAAGGAAGGCGGTGCCGACCTGCGGGTGATTGCCGGGGACGATCAGACGCCCCTGAAGTTCGACGTCGAGCATTGGGACCCGATCAACGAGCTCGGCTATCTCTGGGTCCGGCTGCCGCGACTGGCCGCGGGCGGCAAGGCGTCCATCTATCTCTACTATGGCAACCCGCTCGCGCCCGCTGCCGCCGAGCCGGCCGCGGTATCCGACGACGAGACGCTGCTGCG
>JAGRHX010001190.1 GCA_020444775.1 Gammaproteobacteria bacterium | reverse complement strand
CGCTGGTCGCGGAGATATGGACGGCACTTGGCTTCGAGTCCAGACCAGCGCTCGCGGTCACCGGTGCCGGCGCGCTCGATTCGGCCTTCCCGGTCACGCCGCTGGCAACCGCGACCATCGGCGCAGCCACCGCGGCGCTGGCCGAGCTCGTCGAGGTCTGCGGCCATGACCGTCCCGCGGTCGCCGTCGATCGGCGACTGGCCTCGCTGTGGTTCGGCAGGACACTGTTACCACAAGGCTGGAGCCTGCCCGACGAATGGGATCCAATCGCGGGTGACTACGAGACCCGGGACGGCTGGATTCGCCTCCACACCAACGCCCCGCATCATCGCGCGGTGGCCGAAGCCATACTCGGTCCACACGCCGACAAGCACAGCATGAAGAACGCGGTCGCGAGCTGGCAGGGCGAAGCGCTGGAGAGCGAGATCGTCAAGGCCGGCGGCTGCGCGGCGATGATGCGCAGCCCGGAGCAGTGGCACGAGCACCCACAAGGTCAGGCGCTGTGCGCCGAGCCGCTCATCGCCTGGCACCTGGCCCCGAACAGCGTCGCCACCGCACCCGAGATCGCGGCGCCGCGCCCGCTGCGTCAGGTCAAGGTGCTGGACCTCACACGGGTGCTGGCCGGGCCGGTCGCGGGTCGTTTTCTCGCCGGCTTCGGCGCGCAGGTGCTGCGTGTGGATCCGCCCTGGTGGAACGAGCCGGCGCTGGCCCCGGAGGTCACCGTGGGCAAGCGCTGCACCGGCCTTGATTTGCGCGAGAACCCCGACCGCGTGGTGTTCGAGCAGTTGCTGGGTGAGGCAGACGTGTTCCTGCACGGCTACCGACCCGGCGCGCTTGATCACCTGGGCTATGGCGAGACGCAACGACGCGCCATCAACCCGGCGCTCGTCGACGTCTGCCTGGACGCTTATGGCTGGACCGGCCCCTGGGCCGAGCGTCGTGGTTTCGACAGCCTGGTGCAGATGAGCAGCGGCATCGCAGCGCATGGCATGCAGGCGAGCGGCGCCAACCGACCGGTGCCGCTGCCGGTGCAGGCGCTCGACCATGCAACCGGCTATCTGCTCGCGGCGGCGGTGCTCAAGGGCCTGCGTGAGCGCTGCCTGAGCGGCTCCGCGGTCGCGGCCAGGCTGTCGCTGGCGCGCACCGCGCGTCTGCTGCTCGAGCATCGCGAGGCCTGGCAGACACTGGTGAGCAGTGACGCACCACCGGTCAAGCTCAGACCGGTGAACGAGCGGGACTACGCGGTCGAGCTCGAGCCCACCGGCTGGGGCCCGGCGCGAAGGCTGAACTTCCCGGTTACGCTGAGTGGCTGCCCGGTGAGCTGGCCACACCCGGCCACGCCGCTGCGTTCGAGCGGGGCGAGCTGGGCGACATAGACGAGCCAGACGAGTCAGGGCTGCGCGGCCACCATCATCAGACGAGGAGCAAGCCGATGATCGATCTCTATGCCATGGGCAGTCCGAACGTGGTCAAGATCTTCATCGCCCTGGAGGAGCTGGCGCTCGAGTACAGGGTGCACCCGGTCGACACCTTTGCCGGCGAGCAGTTCGAGGCCGGATTCCGTCGTCTGAACCCGCTCGCCAAGGTACCGGTCATCACCGATTCCGACGGTCCGCAGGGGAGCCCGTACACGATCTTCGAATCCGGCGCGATCCTCATCTA
>JAGRHX010001189.1 GCA_020444775.1 Gammaproteobacteria bacterium | reverse complement strand
GGGTCGAACACCATCATGCAGTTGTTGTACATGAAGCCGAGGCCTTGCGACACGACGCCCGAACTCGACCCGAGTGAGTGGGTCATGTTGACGACATTGCCTCGCGCGTCGGCGACGCAGATGTGTGTGGTCTCGCGACTTTCCCCTGCCCCCCGATTGACCCGCGGCACATGCGCGATCTCACCGGCTCGGATCCGCCCGGCCAGCTCGGCCGCATAGCCCTTCGACGCCAGCTCATCGACTGGCACGTCGACAAAGCGCGGGTCGCCCATGCGCGTGTCCTTATCGATGGTCGCAAGCTTCATCGCCTCGGACACGGTCGCGATGTACTCGGCGGAGTTGTGGCCCATCGCGGCGAGATCGAAAGACTCGAGAATATTCAACATCTCCAGGATCATCAGCCCGCCACCCGGCGGCTGGTTGGTCAGCACCTCATAGTCGCGGTAGCTTCCGCGCAGCGGCTCGCCGTGCACGGTCTCGCAAGTCGCGAGGTCCTCGAGCGTGATGAGACCGCCATTGGCGCGCATGTCGGCATCGATCTCACGCGCGAGCTCGCCGCAATAGAAATCCTCGATGCCGTGCTCGGCGATGCGCCGATAGGTGCGCCCCATGTCGGGGTTGCGAAAGATCTCACCCACCTGGTAGAGGCTGCCGTCGTCTTTCAGATAGATGCGCGCGGTGGCCGGGTGCTCGCGCAACGAGCGAATGCGCTCGATCCGCCCGGCTATCGCGGGCTGCAGCCAGAATCCGAGCACACACGGACGCACCGCAAAACCCTGCTCGCAATACTCGATGGCTGGCTGCAACAGCTCGGCGATAGAGCGGCTTCCGAAGCGGTCCAGCGCCTCGCCGAAGGCCTTGAGGGTCAGCGGCGTGGTCATCGAGGTATAGCCCATCTCATTGACCGCGCCTTTCAGCACAAAGCCGAAGCCGTCGTCGCACTCGCGCACGATCAGCGATTGCCACATGTCCGCCCGTGTCGACAACGGCGCGCGACCGTGGAAATCGATGCAATGATGCGAGCGTTTCTCGGCATCGTAGTGGTGCATCGAGCCGAAGCCGGCGATGCCGCACATCTGCGGGTCGACCACGGTCTGCACCAGTGCCGCGCCTATCGCCGCATCCACCACGTTGCCGCCGCTTTTGAGTATATCGAGGCCGGCTTCGACGGCTTCGGGTTGCGGCGCTGCGACCATCGCGTTGTGCATCTATCTGTCCTCCAGCGAGTGTGGGTAGCGGCCGACCGGCTCGGTCCGATAGCGCTACCGGTCCTGGACCGAGCCATCGAATCCGATCGGCGTATCCAGCACCTTCGGATTTTCCGGCCGATCGAGTGCTGCCTCGTTGAGCTCGATGCCGAGGCCCGGACCTTCGGGGACGACCAGATAGCCGTTCTCGAGCACGAGCGGATTGACCAGAAGATCGCTCTTGGGCGGCTCGGATTCGCCGGTGTACTCCTGCAGCGCAAAGTTCGATATGCAGGCGTCGAGCTGCACGCAGGCCGCTGTGCTGACCGGCGAGAGCGGGTTGTGGGGAATCACCTTGATGTGCTGCGCTTCAGCCATTGCCGCGACCTTCTTGCAGCCAGAGAATCCGCCGCAGAGGCAGAGATCGGGACGGACATAGGATGCTCCCCCGACTTCGAGCAGCTGCTGGAACTCATAGATGGTGGTGAACCGCTCGCCCGTCGCGATCGGGATGTTGCACTGGCTTTGCACGTCGGCCATGCGTCGCGGGCTGTCGGGCAACATCGGGTCTTCAAAAAAGAACGGGTTGAACTGCTCGAGCCTGCGCCCGAGCCAGATCGATTCGGCGGGGCTCATCTGGCGGTGGATCTCAATGCAGATGTCCACACCCTTGCCCACCGCCTCCTTGACCGCCCCAACCCGTTCGACCGCCTCATCGGCCCACTCAGTGAAGGACTTGTGCAGATAGTAGTTGCGCGGGAAAGGCGAGAAGCGAACCGCGGTAAATCCCTCCCCGACACGCATCACCGCATCGGCAACCAGGTCGTCCTTGCTGGCTCCGTCAATGTGCATGTAGCAGCGAACGCGGTCCCGGGTCTTTCCACCTGCGAGGTCGTAGATCGGCACATCGAGCCGCTTGCCCTTGATGTCCCAAAGCGCAATGTCAACGGCGGAGAGCGCCCCCTGCACCACCGAGCCCATGAAGTGCGATGAGCGATACAGCCACTGGTAGTGGTGCTCGATCCTGGACGGATCCTTGCCGATCAGGTAATCCGCCATCGTCTCCACCATCGTCTTGGTGGGCCGCTGCCAGCCGTGCACCCCGCCCTCGCCGATGCCGACCGTGCCATCCTCGCAGTGGATCTTGATCAGCAGCCATCGATCCCACAGCAAGGACTCGATACATTCAATCTTCGTCGCCTTCATTCGTTTGCCTTCGCGTTAGCGCTTTGCCCTCATCGAACAAGCAGCCGAGAGCCCTTGGCGTCCTGGCTCGAGGGCGACCCGGCTGGGTGTTCCCACATCACCGATTGCGCGACCGACCGCTGGTCGTGGGGGCTCTCATGGGCCCTGCGTGCTCATGGTCTTCGCTCACCTCGATCGAGCGCGCGAGCGAGCTGCAAAGTGACCATTCGGCGAGCGTGCGAGCACATACTATTCGATCGGCGCACAGCTCAAGACAAAGCCTACGCGGAGGCGCCTCTTCATTCAGGCGCTCGAACGTCCGGAGCAGGCGTCACGTTTCTTTCACCCGATGCGCATGCGGCTGCAGGTGTCGTCGACCGGTCTGTCGCCCGAAGCGCCATGGAGCGATGGCGACGGATCCAATACCACTGGATGCCGCCCAGAGACCAAGACCCGCTCGCCGGTGTGTCATCGATTGATGAGCAGCAGCTGAACACGCTGCGCGCCCTGCAGGTTCGTCAGCCGGCCGTATCCAAGCAGTTGCCGTTGTTGTAGGGGAGCGTTCTTTCACGTCCTTCAACCGAGCCAGGCAGTTACGTCACCAACCCTCGAACTTGGGTGGGCAGTTCCGATATCCAGCGTCTGTTCCGAGTACCGTTGGCGCGTGGGCTATCGTAGAGACCCTCGAGCCGGGCAGGCCGGCGGCCGAGCTGAGCCTTCGGCCCGAGTTTCACCTGACGTCCGGTCGGGGATGTCTGAACAGATGGCAAGTCCGGCCGCTCATATGCTCAGCGCTTCGTGATCGGGGTTCGGCTCGGGCTCGATCCCGTTACCGTCATCGCCAACATCGCGTAATAGCCGATGCAGGTCGTCAGTCGAATGTACTGATCAGCGCCCAGCCGACTCATGACCGCTTGTGCGAGGGCCGGGTCGATTGCCATGAGCGGCAGCAACGACCCGGTGGGCTGCGGGTGACACGCCTGCGGGATGCAGAAATCGCCGACGCCTCGCCCCTTCGGCGTCGTGCGGGGTCAGGTGCACATACAGTAGCAGCGCGGGGCGCGTAGCCAGCCGCTCTCATGATCCTGCACGATGGCCGGCGGAGGTTCCACAACTTCGATCGCGTGCTCGGCCCTGGTTGCTCGGTACAACCTGCGGATCGTCGTGCTGTGCTCGCAGCGTGTGGGCCTTCGAAGGATTGAGAGAACAGCCGTTTCGCGAATGCAGGTCGGGAGCTGTACTGCCACTGAGGGCGCGGTGACTTCGTCGGAGGTGAACCTGCTGAAGTCATCGGCGCGGTCTTCGATGATCAACAGAGAATCGACGCGCCCCGGGACGCAGCGTCGCCGTGGGCGTCGCAGCCTGCTACGAGGCGCGATGGCCGCCGGTGGCGCCACGCTCGCCGCGGGCGCGTTGGCCGAGCAGGCCGCAGCTGGGTTCGGTGAGGTCGAGGTACCGCATCAGCGCAGCAACATCGTCGATCGTCTTGCTGTGCGAGTAATCGTGCGCAGAGCTCGGCACGTGCGACGGCCGGTAGGCGCTCGCCGTTGGGCTGCCCGTACGGCATGACGATGGGCCCTCGCGTAGCTGGATGCGCACTATACGGGAGGCTCGCTTGGAGCAGTGACCCGAGACGCGCTAAGACGCCATACCCCAATTATCACGAGACACAGGACGGCGAGCGCCCAACGCGGAATCGGAATCTCCGTTGCCTCCTCGCACTGCCCATCGACCGGATCCGAGCCGAGCTCGAGCTCCGCGCCGTCGGCAACGCCATCGCAATCGGTATCGGCCTTGTAGGGGTTGGTCGTGCCGCGCAACTCCTCGAGGTCGGTCAGCCCGTCGTTGTCGTTGTCCAGATCGCAGATGTCCAGGATGGAGTCGCCGTCACGGTCCGCGGCGCTGACATTGGGTTTGGTCGGGCAGGCATCACGCTCATCCGCCACGCCATCCTGGTCGCTGTCGCCAGGCCCCACCTCGAATACGAAGAAGAAGTCATCGCCTGGCACCCCATCTCCGTTGCCATCCAGGGAAATCTCCGTGCCGGCCAGCAAGCTCGCGCACACGGCGAGCGCATACCTTCCTTGCTCCAGCTGGACGTTGCCGGGTGGGCTCGACAACGCGTTCGGCGCAAGCACCAATGAGACTGCATCCGATGAGTTCCATCCCTGCGCCGCGGCAATTTCGGCGGTCACGTCATCACCGAGCACCTCGCAGCCGCTCGACTCGAAGCTGCCATTGGCGCCGGGTCGCAAGAGGCGGAAGTGCGACGGATCGAACAACCGTGCCAGGTCGCCGACCCCCAAGAGTGGGCCGTCGAAGTTGACCTGGATTTGCGATGAATTGATGAAATTCGGGGCGATAGGTGCGTTGAGCCTGAGCAGGTTGACCGACACTGTCGCATCCGTGACCGCGATGACCTGCCGGGTCTTCGCGGCTTCGAGTTCGACCAATCGAACCGCGCCACGCCCATCGCGCCTGCCCGCGATCAATAAGTACATGCCATCTCGACTGGTCCGGACATCACGCGCATCGAATCCCGCGATGGGAGGGACTCTGCCCTCATCGACATTGAACCAATAGTGACCTGGCCCCCATACCAAGCCGAAGACTGCTCCCTTCGTGTTCACATAGAGTCCGAGCCTGCTGTTGGCAACTGCCCTGAACCCGACGACCGGACCAACCTCACCCCTCTCCTCATTCCAATCAGGAAGAAAAGTGCTATAGAAACTCTCGACCCGCCACCCACCTGAGCCATTACGGCGCGCAACGCTGATATCACCCGTGTACGGCAAGCCATAAAGCGCGTCGCCCAAGGGTTGAACGCCGATTGACAGGAGGCCCCAAAAATCCGGGAACTCGAACGTCGGGGGCCCCACGTTCGCAGTCAACAAGCCAGATACCTCGTTTCGTTGAAAGGACCGCACACTGTGGTGATTGGAAACGAACACCTGGTCCTGACTGGCCGACAGAGCGATCGTCTGTCTCTGGGTTCGGCAGCAGGCCCCGTCCGGAATCGCGAGCTTCTGGATGACGGTCAGATGCCCCGTCGCCTGGTCACGTTGCAGCGCGAACACTGAAGGCGCAGCCGTATAGCCGCTGGCGGAGGTGTATCTCGGGCCGCGCGCGGCTTCGAGATAGACAAATAGCCCGTCACTGCTGATAGCGAGCTCACCCGCGCCCAAAAGCGAGCCGTGACCGCTATTGCTCGCATCGATGACCTGCATCGGTGAGAGCGCGCCGCTCGTGGACGATTCAAACGCGACAATCATTCCTCTCTCGCGAGAGGCGAGATAAACATGCTTGCCGTCCGGACTGATGGTGATCGAGCGATCGCCGATGGACGGCTCGCCGGTTTCCGTGAGCGCGCCGAATACATCCGCGGTCTGTGTCAACGGCGAGAGTATTCCACTGGCTGAGTCCCAGCTCGCGACGGCCAGGGTGTCGTCGTCCAGGAGCAGATAAACCAGATCGTTGACCGGTGATACCTCCAGACGATAAATGCCGTTGTCAGGCCACGGATCCTGAAAGCCACGATCCAAGAATATGCTCGGCACGACGCTCACCCAATACGTAGGCGAGACGTTGTTGCGTGGTACCGGGTCCGGCAATTCGGCCTCGATGTATGCGCGAATCGGTATGATTGCCCGCGTATTGGGGATGTTGAATTGCAGTGCCAATCTGAAAGTGCCCTGACCGGGTTGGACATCGCGTATGACACACTCGAGCGATGATTCGACACGCTGACACGCCGGGTCATTGGGCGCTGCGAAGATATCGGCGAACTGCGGGTCTGTTTCGATTGTCAGCGTCACATCGGTGGCGCTCGGTCCGTGATTCCCCCCGTCGAGCCGGAGATTGAACGTCCGCGGCATGCCGGCTACCGCTTGGGCGATTGCTCCGGAGTTTTCATACCACAGGTACACATCGGCGAACGCTTGTGTGATCGCGGTCGTGGCGGTAGCGGTATTGTCGTCGGGTGTTGGATCGGTCGCCGATGAGGATGCCGATACCCGTTGCTCGATTGTGGCGCCCGGCTTCAGCGGCAGTATTTCCACTATCATGCGAAGCGCGTCATGGCGTGTCCATGGGGAGTTGGTCGAACAGCTGACGGACGTCTGCGATATATCACAGTCGAAGTCGATAGCTCGACCGCTTGCCTCGAGGCTTGCGCCAATTACCCTGGCGGTTTCCGCTGCCTCGATCGTGAACTGCACCTCGGTGTGCGGAGCGTCCGTGCCGGATCGATTCCGCACCTGGATGGTGACTTCGTACGGCTCACCGATGGCCGCATAGCCCGGCGCCAGGAAGACTCCACCGGAGCCGACGTACAAATCGATCTCGGATACGGCCCAGACCGGCACCTGAGTCATCATGCATAAAACGAACAGCGTTACCAAGAAGGCCTGAGCTTTGCGGCTTCCTACCATCATCCCTGCTCTTCATGAGTGATGTGGCATTGTACTTCTTTCGTGGTTCGGAACGACGGCGCTACTGTGCAAGAAAGTGTCGCGCCCGCCACAACCTCGGATCCCTGGAGCGCTGATCGAGCGCGAATGGTTGCCTGAACGCATCGGGTACGCTATCGCCATGGACGGTCTCAACGCGCCTACCGTGTCGCCCGATTCGACGTTGCAGGTCGTCGGGCTGACCAAGGTCCATCAGGCCGGGGACATGCTCGTGCATGCGTTGCGCGGGGTGCGATCACGTGTCCAGCGGCATCCGGATCGACCCATCAAGACGACACCTATGCTTACGCACCCACTGACTGAACGGCACGGAGCGCCGGTCAGGTCTGCAGGCTCGCGGCCTGCTGCAAGTCGCGCAGCTGGTAGCTGCGTCCCTTGATGTTGAGGACGTGGCTGCGATGCAGCAGTCGGTCGAGGATGGCAGTGGCAAAAGCCTCGTCTCCGGCCAGCGGCTCGGGCCGGTCCCTAAGCCTGCCCGTTCACCGGCCTCGTAGGACGCTCCGGCCTGCGGAACATACGTGTGCTCGCGTGGCACGGGACGCGGTCGATCACATCCACCGTACCGCGGACGAGTAGCGGTGGGATCACGTTTGTACAGCGATGAAGCCACATAGGCTCGTCAACCTCTGCGACTTGCGTTGGTGCGGCCAACCGCGTACTTCAAGTCGCTGTCAGGGCAGATCGAGCGATTGAAGCGCGGCAAGCCGTTCGTCGTGTTGGGCGACGGGCAGTTGACCACCTGTAATCCGATCAGCGACCGCGATCTCGCCCACTATCTGGCCGACTGCCTCGATCAGGAGAGTCGACACGACCGCGTGCTGCCGATTGGCGGACCGGGTGAGGCGATCACTCCCTTGCAGCAAGGGGAGCATCTGTTTGCCCTGCTGGGACGCACGCCGAAGTTTCGACACGTGCCGGTGAAGCTGCTGGACGCGGTGCAGCGCGCTCTCCACGCTCTCGGCAAGGTCAGTCCGGCCATGGCGCGCAAGGCGGAGCCGGCCCGCATCGGCCACTACTACGCCACTAAGTCGATGCCCGTGCTCGACCCGGTCTCGGGGCGATACAACGCAAGCATGACGCCTTCGACCGGCAGCGAGACCCTGTTCGATTCTTACGCGCGCCTGGTTGCATCCGACGCTACGGTGGAACGGGGAGACCATGCCGTGTTCTGAGAGCGCCACCAGTGCGCGCAGCGAGTCAGTGCCGATGCTGCGTGTCGCCACCTCCACACACTTGCTACGGATTGATGTGCGCTGCGCTTTGAAAATCGAGTATATGTTTGGTGATTTACTCCTTGGAATTGGGGGACCTAGGGAGCCCCGCGCGAATCGCAAGAAGTATGCGCTCATATAGCGCATCGACACCACCGTGATCATCCGATGAAACATAAGAGTTTTGCCGAGCTTGAGTGCGACAGCAACTCCAGGAAGACCCGGCGCGAGCGGTTCCTGGAGGAGATGGAGCAAGTGGTACCGTGGCCGATGCTGTTGAGCGCGATCGAGCCTCACTATCACCGCCACGGTCGCCGCGGTCAGCAAGCCTATCCGCTGAGCAGCATGTTGCGGATCCACCTGATGCAGCACTGGTTCGGATTGTCTGATGCCGGTATGGAAGATGCGCTGTACGAGGTGGAGTCGATTCGACGTTTCGCCGGCCTGTCGTTGAGCGGAGGCGGCATTCCGGACGAGACGACCATCTTGCGGTTTCGCCGCTTGCTGGAGAGCCATCAGCTGGGGGCCGAGATATTCGAGCGGGTTCGTCGGCATCTGGTCGACAATGGGCTGCTGCTGAAGGCGGGCACCACGGTCGATGCCACGATCATCAACGCCCCGAGTTCGACAAAGAACAAGGACAAGCGACGTGACCCGGAGATGCATCAGACCAAGAAAGGCCAGCAGTTTTTCTTTGGTATGAAGGCCCACATCGGCACCGACACCGACAGCGGCCTGGTGCATTCGGTGCAGTACACCGCGGCCAACGTCAA
>JAGRHX010001188.1 GCA_020444775.1 Gammaproteobacteria bacterium | reverse complement strand
GCCGGGCTCGGGCAGCCAACGGGTCAGTTCCCGATCCACTCCAGCAACTGTCTGTTGACCGTCTGCGCCGCCTCGTACTGAGCCCAGTGACCGGCCCCGGCGACGACCACGAAGCGGCTTTGCATATCGATGCTCTGCAGCAACCGCCTGCGGCGCTCCAGATCGTTGCTGAAGATGCAGTGCTCGCCCCACAGGCTGTGGAAGCGCACCCCGGAGCGGCGCAGTGAGTCGGCGAGCTGGGTGCCGAGCGCGTAGCGGGGGCTGCGAACGCGGGTCTTGGGCGCATTCACGCTCTGCACCGCGAGCGCCACGGCATCGATCGCGGCCGGGTCGTGCAGCATCATCACGCTCAGGTTGTGCCGGTGGACCGCCAGCAGCGTCGCCGGGTCGGCCTTCGCGGGCAGGGCTTGCACGGCCTGCAGCGCATCGAAGTGTCCGCCGAGACCGCTCGCGCCGATCAGGACCAGACGTCCGGCCAACGAGGCCAGACGTTCGGCGACCAGCCCTGCGAGCAGACCGCCAAAGGAGAAGCCGACGATGTCCACGCCTGAGCGGCGGGTGTGGACCTCGGGCAGTATCGCTGTAAGTCCCTCGGCCATGATGTCGGCTATACGTTCGGGATCGTTCGAACCCGGCGGACGGGCCGAGTCCCCGAGCCCGGGCGTGTCCGGCGCGATCACGGTGTGGTGTTGCATCAACACCGGCAGGTTGCGGATCCAATGACTCCAGGCGCCCGCGCCACCGTGCACCAGCAACAGCGGCGGGCCTTGTCCCCATACCCGCCAGACCATCGTCCCGGCACCGCATGGCGTGCGCAGGGTGCGGGCGGCACCGGCCATCGTCTCGAGCTCGGCCGAGGCGCGTTCGACTCGGGCAATCAGATCGGGCATCGCCACGAACCCATCGCTGCGCGTCCTGCCTTGCCCGTCATGCTCAACGACGCACGCCGGCGCGCGCCGAGAGATGTTGCACCGATACCGATTTGATCAGCGCGTAGACCGTCTGCCCCGGGGCCAGCCGCAGCCGCGCGCAGGCCCGATGGGTCACCCGTGCCAGCAGCGGCGTTGCGCCGCACAGCAACCGCACCTCGGTGTGCGCGCCCTCGTCGGCGCGCAGCTCGGTGACCACCGCCGGCAGCACGTTGTTGGTGCTGAGATCCGGGTGCGCGGTGAGCGACAGCGTCACATCGCGGGCTCGGATCCGAACCCGCTGCGCCGTGCCCGGCGTGCCCGGCAGTCGCGCGACCCATAGCCTGCCGCCGTCGAACGCAAGCTCGGTGAGGTGATACTCATCGTCGTGCCCATGGATTCGAGCGTTGATCACCGCGCCGGCCTCGAATCGGCCGGTCAGCGGAAACAGGTCCAGACGGGACATCAGATCGAAGACGCTGCCCTGCGCGGCGACCCGGCCCCGGTCCATGATGATCATGTGGTCGGCGAGTCGCGTCACCTCGTCCAGGGAATGACTGACATAGACGATGGGCAGCGCGGATTCGTCTCGCAGGCTCTCGATGTACGGCATGATCTCATCGCGGCGTGCATGGTCCAGCGCCGACAACGGCTCATCGAGCAACAGCAGCCGTGGCCTGCTCAGCAGGGTACGGCCCAGGGCGACCCGCTGCCGCTCGCCGCCGGACAGACCGGTCGGCCGGCGTGTCAGCAGGTGGCCGATGTCGAGCAGCGCCACCATCGCGTCGACCTCGTGCCGCGGCGGACGTGGGCGGGTACGGCGCGCGCCGAACTCGAGATTGCCGCGCACGCTCAGATGCGGGAACAGGCGGGGCGACTGGAAGACCGTCCCGACCGGGCGG
>JAGRHX010001187.1 GCA_020444775.1 Gammaproteobacteria bacterium | reverse complement strand
GGAATCGAACGCAGAAAAAGGAGGGAAAGGAGATACTCAGAAGGGATCCACGGCTCGGCTGTAGACAAGCCGCCCAAGCCGCCCCGGGACAAGCCGGTCGTGGCTAGCGGCGGATGCCTTCGCCACGACCGGGTGAGCCGTTACATCTTCGCGGCAGCGGCCTCGTACTCGTCCTGGCTCAGCGAGCCGTCACCGTTGGTGTCGGCGGTCGCCAGGTCCAGACCTTCGACGGCCGCGGCTTCGGTTGCCGAGATCATGCCGTCGCCGTTGGCGTCCACGTCTTCGAAGGCGGGCGCCGCGGCCAGCGCGCCGAAGGAAATCAGGCCCAGGCCGATCAGGGTGGCAAGCTTGCTCTTGATCATTGGAATTCTCCCAAGGTTCATCTGGTTCATACAGGAGTGAGGAGTGAGGACTCATCATGGGTCACCGGAGCCTGGCAGCATTCGGCCGCCGGTCGTGGCCCCGCCCACGCAAGAAGGGGGAGCAATGCCTGTGCCAGCTGGTATCGAAACGCGACCTCGCGGGCGGATGATTAAGCCCATTTAATCCGGGAGCCGGTCGAAGACCCGAATAAACACGTTCTTTGTCGTATAACGAGCGACCCCGACCCGTTTATTGCCCTTCGTGGCCTGCACGGAGCACTCTCACGTCAGACTCAAGACGGGGTCTTCGAGCATCGTCCATGCCCGGTACCGATAGAGCGCATCGATGTGTAGGCATTCCCCTACGCCTGCCCATCCCCATCCCCCTGCCCCTGACCATGACTGCACGGCGACGACAGCGGTCGCCGCCGGGATGAGACGCGCAGGGTTGTGCGGCGCGGTATACTGCGTGCCCGAAATCTGCTGTCCGAGTTCGGCCATCGGTACGCATGTGCCTGGCGGCCCACTCCCTGGGAGTCCGTTCCCTGGGGCGTGTTCGCTGGGGCACGTTCCCCCCAACCGCTTCCAAGCCCCGCTGGCCACAACGCAAGCAAACCGTCATGCTGAGAAAGATCTTCATCGCGCTGCTCGGATCGGCTTTGCTGGTGGCCGCGCTGGTGGGCACCAAGATCACCCAGTTCAAGGCCATGGCCGAGGCCGGTGCCTCCATGGTGCCGCCACCGGAGGTGGTCACTGCCGCCACCGTGAGCGAGGAGCACTGGGAGAACACCCTGCTGGCCACGGGCACGTTGCGCCCGGTGCAGGGCGTGACGGTTGCCGCCGAAATCGGTGGCAAGGTGACCGAGATTGCTTTCGAGTCCGGCAGCACCGTCGAGGCCGGCCAGGTTCTGGTCGTACTCGATACCAGAAGCGAGCAGACCCAGCTGCGTTCCGCGCAGGCGGCGCTGGCGCTGGCACGGTCGAACCTGGCCCGCAACCGCGATCTGCGCCGCAACCAGACCATCTCCCCGGCCGAGCTGGACGCGGCCGAGGCGCAGTTCGAGCAGGCCGCCGCCCAGGTGGAGAACATCCGCACGACCATCGCCAAGAAGAGCATCCGCGCGCCATTCGCGGGACGCCTGGGCATGCGCGAGGTGAATCTCGGCGAGGTGTTGCGTGAGGGCGCGGCCATCACCTCGTTGCAGCAGCTCCACCCCATCCATGTCGACTTCTCGCTGCCACAGCAGTATCTGCCCGAGCTCGATACAGGCACCCTGCTACGTGTCACCAGCGATGCCGCCCCCGCCGATCTGTTCGAAGGCACGATCACGGCGATAAGCCCGGCGGTCGATGCGGTGACCCGTAACGTGCTGTTGCAGGCGACCGTTGCCAACGAGGCGGAGAAGCTTCGCGGTGGCATGTATGCGAAGGTCGAGGTGGTGCTGCCCACGGTCGACAAGCTGTTGACCATACCCGTGACCGCCGTGCTGCACGCCCCCTTCGGCGACTCGGTGTTCGTCATCAAGCAGCAGCCGGCGAAAGACGGCCAGCCCGCGAGCCTGACCCTCGAGCAACGCTTCGTACGGCTCGGCCGCAGCAAGGGCGATTTCGTCTCCATCGTCGACGGTCTGGACAGCGGCGAGCGGGTCGCCAGCAGCGGCGTGTTCAAGCTGCGCACGGGTATGACCGTGGAGATAGACAATACCCTGGCGCCCAAGGCACGCCTCGCGCCCCGGCCGGACGACACCTGAGCACGCCTCAGACCCGACTCGCACCGGATCCACGCAACGCTTCGCCGGGCCATCAGCCGTGAACACGTTCACCGATATCTTCATCCGCCGACCGGTGCTGGCCATCGTCGTCAGCATCGTCATCGTGCTCGCCGGCCTGCAGGCCTGGTACTCGCTGGACGTACGCCAGTATCCACGTAGCGAGAACGCGTCGATCGTGGTCTCCACCGTCTACGTCGGCGCCGATGCGGAGCTGGTGCGCGGTTTCATCACCACGCCGTTGGAGCGTGCGATAGGCTCGGCCGACGGCGTCGACTACATAGAATCCAAGAGCCTGCAGGGATTCTCGAACATCAACGCGCGGCTCGAGCTCAACTACGATGCGACCAAGGCGCTCGCCGAGATCACCTCCAAGGTCAATCGGGTACGCAACGAGCTGCCACCCGAGGCGCAGGTGCCGGCGATCAGCATCGAATCGGCTGATTCCCAGTTCGCGGCGGCCTACCTGAGCTTTGCCTCGGACATCCTCAACCAGTCCGAGATCACCGATTACCTGACCCGCGTGGTGCAACCACGACTGGCCGCGCTGGAAGGCGTGCAGCGGGCCGAGATCCTCGGCGCGCGCACCTTCGCCATGCGCATCTGGCTGAAGCCCGAGCAGATGGCGGCCCTGGGTCTGAGCCCCAACGACGTGCGACAGGCACTGGCGGCCAACAACTATCTGGCCGCGATCGGCAGCACCAACGGTGCCCTGGTCACGGTCAACCTGACCGCGAACACCGACCTGCATACGGTCGAGGAGTTCGAACAGCTGGTGGTGCGTCGCCAGGACGATGCGATCGTGCGCTTGCGCGACATCGCCAGGGTCGAGCTGGGCGCGGAGGACTACGAGACCCAGGTTCGTTACTCGGGGCAGACCGCGGTGTTCATGGGCA
>JAGRHX010001186.1 GCA_020444775.1 Gammaproteobacteria bacterium | reverse complement strand
GCAACGGCTGCTTCGGTTGCGTCGAGACCGGCAACGAACGTGGGTGCATGGACCCTGCGCACGGCGATCTGTGCCGCGGTGGTGGCTGGCGGTCTGGGCAGTTGTCCGGCGCAGGCGGGCCGCTGGACCATCGAGCCCCAGATTTCGGTGACCGAGAGCTTCTCGGACAACGTCAATCAGGACAGCGGCCCCGACGCGCGACACGATTTCGTCAGCACCATTTCGCCGTCGGTGAACATCAACGGCGAGGGTCGGCGGCTGTCGTTGAGCTTCATCTACTCGCCAACCTATATCGATTACGCCCGCAACAGTGGTGAGGACGAATTCCGCCATACATTGCAGAGCCATGGCAACGCCGAGCTCTGGGAAGACCGGTTCTTCATCGATTTCTCGGCCATTGGCCGACAGCGCAACGTCAGCAGCTCGGGCAGTCAGTCGGTGGACGGCGTGACCGTCAATGCCAACCGCGCACAGTCCTTCAGCTTCTCGATGAGCCCCTATCTGACCCATCACTTCGGGCCAATCGCGGATGCCGAGCTGCGCTACTTCGTGGGTCGCAGCACCACCGAGGGCGCGGCCGGCAGCACCACCCAGCGGGTCACCCTGAACGTAGACAGCGGCCGCTATTTCTCGGTGTTCGACTGGAGTCTGAACGCCAGTCAGCGTAAGAGCACCTCCAACGCCGACAGCCCCAACACCTTCAAGAACGTGTCGTTGAGTCTGGGCTATCCGGTCTCGCGCTCACTGCGGGTCAGCGCAGGGGCCGGTTACGAGGACAACAGCATCCAGAGCAATCGTGGCAAGACCAGCGGCATGACCTGGAGTATCGGTAGCAACTGGCATCCTTCTCCCAGAACCAGGCTGGATGTCAGCTACGACAAACGGTTCTTCGGCAATGCCATCATCGTCGACGGTGAGTATCGATCTCGTCGCACCGTGGTTACTTTCGGCATGAGTCGCGAGGCGCAGTCCAGCGAAGAGGCCGCGGCGGAGCTGGTCCTGATTCCGCTCGAGGACGCGTTCGGTAATCCCGTCCTCGACCCGTTGGGCAACCCGCTTCTGCTTCAGACCACCGAGGAGACGGTCTCGCGCACGGTCGTAGTCACCCAACGTACCAATCTCGGCGTGGCCTTGCAGGGACGGCGCACCGACTACAGCCTGAACGCCCTCCGTAGCGTGCGCGAGTCGGAGCTGGGTGGTAGCGACGAGACCGTCTTGAGCATGAATGCGATCGTCAACCGGCGGCTGTCACGCAAGACCTCGGCCACGGTCGATGCCAACTGGCAACGCAGTGAGTTCGGCAGTGCCGATAATCGACGAACCATCTGGAGCATGGGTTTGCGATTGAGTCATCAGATCGCGCCGGGCTGGAGTGGTAGCGTGCTCGCCCGGCGGACCCAGACCAGGACGGTGCCGGCCGGCAACTCCGAGTTCACCGAGAATCGGGTTGCGGCCACGGTACGCGCTAGCTTCTGAACGAGCGTCGTATGTATCATCGATTCTTCAATCTTCAGGCCAAGCCGTTCCAGCTGAGTCCTGACCCGCGCTTCTTCTTCGGCAGCAAGGGGCACCGCCGGGCGTTGTCCTATCTGCGCTACGGCATCAAGCAGGGCGAAGGCTTCATCATCATCACCGGCGATGTGGGTACCGGAAAATCCACGTTGGTGGGCATGTTGTTCCAGCTCCTGGCCCGAGAGAACGTGGTCGCCACCCAGGTGGTGACCACCCAGATGGGCGCGGACGACATGCTGCGCATGGTAGCGGCCGGTTATGGTCTGGCCTACCAGCGGCAGTCGAAGGCCGCGCTGCTGAAGAACATCGAGCAGTTCACTCACGCTTGCCACGAGGAGGGCAAGCGCGTGCTGCTGGTGGTCGACGAGGCACAGGGATTGCCGCGCAAGTCGATCGAAGAGCTGCGCATGCT